>CAXCCM010000046.1:0-10962 GCA_963981005.1 uncultured bacterium
TTGGCAAGTTGATCGGAACCCTGCAAAAGTAGTGTTGATTTTCCAATACCGGGTTCTCCGCCAATCAGCACAACCATTCCAGGAACAATCCCACCGCCAAGTGTACCGTCAAATTCATTTATACCTGTTTTTGTACGTTGCTGTTCTGTATAATTTATATCCTTAATTTTCTGAGGTTTTTTGTTTGGCTCGTTATCAAAAAGGTCTCGCCCCTTATTTTTTTTATTCTTCTTACCACCGGTTACACTAGTTGTTTCCTTCAAGCTGTTCCAGGCACCGCAAGCAGTGCACTTTCCACTCCACTTTGTCGCTTCAGATCCGCATTCGGTACAGAAGAACATTATTTTCTCCTTCTAAAAAATTCACGCGTTTGGTTAACATCAACTTCAATAGCTTCAATAAGTTCATCTTTATCTTTAAAATGCAACTCTTCACGTAACCTTTTATTAAAAATTATTTCAACATCTTTGTAGTACAAGTCTTCATCAAAATCTAAAATGTAAGTCTCTATCTCTTTAATTCGTGTTGTTTTTAAAGTTGGAGAATAGCCGATATTTGTTACACCTTCATAAATTCTATCATTTACTTTAACTTCGCATACATAAACACCTATTGCAGGTATTAACTTATTTGCATTTGCTGGTTGAAGATTTATAGTTGGAAATCCTATCTTCCGGCCAATGTGATGTCCAAGTTGAATTGAGCCGTGAATAGAGTAGTTTCTACCTAGTAATTTTGCAGCATACTGCATATCACCTTCTCTAATGTAATCTCTAATAAGACTGCTACTAATGATATGGTTATTTATTTTTACAGGTTCAATTAATTCAATACTATAATTATAAAGTGCAGATCTGTTTTGTAGGAATTGGAAATTCCCTTCTCTAGAATTTCCAAAATGTGTGTCATAGCCTACTATAATTGCTTTTGCATCGATCTCCTCTATTATGATTTTTTTCAAAAAATCTTCAGGTTGCATTTGAGCCATTTTTTCATTAAAATCTAAATATAAAACACAATCAATCCCACTTTCTTTTATTAATTTTTCTTTAATTTTTTGTTCCGTAAGAAGATATGGAAATGTCTTTTTATGAATAGTTTCTAATGGATGATGAAAGTATGTGATCACAACTGATTTTGTATTGTTTTCTTTTGCTTTTATAGCAACTTGCTCTAAAAGCTTTATGTGTCCTAAATGTACTCCATCAAAAGTTCCCATTGTTATAACTGGTTCGCTAAAATCACATTTTTGATCTTTAAAATATTTCATATAAATACTAATTTTGGTTTTAATAAACCTTCCTCAATAATACCAAATCCAATACATTTATCTGTGTTGTCAAGAACGATAACATCATCATTATCTTCCATGAGTGTTGTAATATATCCACCATTCTTATAGATTTGCTGTTGTTCAGATTCAATATGAATTTTGGTGTGATTAGAGAAAACTTGATTTAACGGGATAAGATGATCTTTCCAATTACTTTCATTTAGATCTTCTAATTTTATAGCATTCTTTAATTCTAGATCACCTATTTTGGTTCTTCTTAAAGTTTTGGTTGTTCCAATTGTACCAAGTTTTTCTGCAATTGTTTCGGTAAGCACACGGATATATGTTCCCTTACTTACAAGTGCAATATAGGTAAGTTCGTTATCCTTATAATTCTCTATACTAAACTCTGAAATTGTTATTGATCGTGGCTTAAGATTTACTTCTAATTTGTTTCTGGCAAGTTCATAAGCTCGTTTACCATCAACTTTAACTGCTGAAAATTTATGAGGAATTTGGGATCTAATTTTTAAGATTTCAGGGATAATGTTATTAAGTTTTTCTTTTGAAATTTTAGGAAGATCTTCCTCTCTAATCATCTCACCGGTAAGATCACCTGTATTGGTTTGAATACCTAATTTGCATGTAGCAAGATATGTTTTATCGTTTTGGGTAAGTTTAGATACTACCCTGGTTGCTTTTCCAATACAGATTTGTAGAAGTCCGGTAGCGAAAGGGTCGAGTGTTCCGGTATGTCCAATTTTTCTAATTCCAGTAATTTTACGAAGTTTTCTAACAACGTCGAACGATGTTATGTCCGGTGGTTTATCTATTAATATTACACCGAAATCTGACATTGTTTACAATTGTTCCCGGATATCTTCCAATAATGTAGTTTTCAGTTCTTCCAAGCTGCCCTTCATTTCGCAACCCGAAGCTTTTTTATGTCCGCCACCGCCATATTTAACAGCAATTTTGTTCACATTTATATAATTTGAACGCAAGCTTATGCGATATCTTTTCTTTACTACTTGATGGTAAAGAACTGTAACTTTTACATTATGAGTTCCCTTAACCCATCTGGTTAATTTTGAGTTTCCCTCATGATCTACCCTGTTTCGCTTAAGCATATCAACATCGGCATGCATAAACAAGATCTGATCTTTATCATACGTTTCTATGGTAGATAGAACTTCACCAACAAAACGGATCTCATTTGCTGGTTTATTCAGTAGGAATAATTCAGTAATTCTTCCGGGATTGATCTTGTATTTCATAAGTTGAGAACATATCAAAAATGTATCTTCATCAACATTTTGGTTAAGAAAATTATCCGTATCATTAAGTATTGTTGTGTAAATTGCTTTTGCGATATAATTTGCAGATTCTTCAGCAAATTCATTAATTTCATCTTTGAACATATTGTAAATAATTGCACCTGCCGAAACAGCTGAAGTATTAATATAAGTATCTGCATCATCGATAGGTTCACTTAAAATGTGATGATCAATAGCTATTATTTTCTTTGCTGTTGGAATTAAAAGTTCACAGCTTCCAATACGTTCTACTTCATGACAATCCAAAATTATTAGTAGGTCATAGATCATGTATTCCGACAAAGCTTTAGCTCTCTTAAATCCATCTAGAAAGTCATAAATTTCTGAAGGTTCATCTTCTAAGATCACATCTGATTTGATATTCTGATGTAGTAAAATTTCCTGTAAAGCAAGACAAGCAGGGAAGCCATCTCCATCAGGATTTTTATGAGTAAGAATTGCTATTTTTGAGTAATCATTAACTGCTTTAAGAAGATTTTTTTTGATGTCAGATAGTTTCTTAATGATCATTATTTTCTTTTTTCTCCGCTTTAATTTTTGCGAATATTTTATCGAGATCGCGAGCATCTTCTTCTAGCTTATCATACTCAAATATGATCTCAGGAATTTTCCTCATAAATTTTGCTTTTGCAATTTCATTTTTAAGAAATCCGCTACTTTTTTGTAACGATTTAAGAACGTATTCTGTTTTTGTTTCATCGAAATGTGAGAAAAATATTCTTAGATATGAAAGATCATTTGTGAGTTTAACTCCAGTTATTGTAACCATCGTAAGATTGTTATCACGAAGTTTAAAACTAATTGTAGTGCTAAGAAGCTTAAAAAGTTCGCTCTCTAATCTTTTTATTCTTATTCTAGCCATTATATACTAAACCTACTTATTTAAGCTTTCTTTTAACTTCTTCAATAATGTAATTTTCTATTATATCAGCTGTTTTTATATCGTTGAAATTCTCTATTCCAATTCCACCTTCAGTACCAGCTTTTAATTCTTTTACCTCTTCAGAATAATGTTTCAATGAAGATAATTTGCCTTCGTGAATAATGATATCATTACGATAGATCCTTACAACACCTTCATTTCTAACAACACCTTTTTCAACTGCAACCCCAGCGATCGTTCCGATTCCTTTTATTCTAAAAGCTTGTTTAACGACAGCAGTTCCCAAATATTTTTCAACAAATTTTGGTTTCAGCATTCCCGTCATCGCACTTTCAATTTCTTCAATCGCTTCATAGATGATCTGATACAATTTAATTTCTACTTTTTCATCTTCAGCCAGTTTTTTGGCAGAAGTTCCTGCACGTACATGGAAACCAATAATTATCGCATCAGATGCCGAAGCCATATTTACATCAGCTTCATTAATACCACCAACTGCTTTACGAATAATATTCACTGCAATTTCTTCTGTGCTAAGTTTTTGGAACGAATCACATAAAGCTTCCACAGAACCATCGGTATCTGCTTTCACAATAAGCTTGATCTCGCTCATTTGATCTTCTTTAATTCGTTGAAATAAATTATCAAGATTAGTTTTTGTTTGGAACTTCTCGCGTTCTCGTCGGATATTTCTTCTTTCTGCACTGATTTGACGTGCCTTTTTCTCATCATCTACTTTATTTAGAATATCACCTGCTTTTGGAACTTTATTCAAACCGTAAAGTACACCAACATCAGCAGGATTAAGTTCATTAATTTCGTTTCCTCTTTCGTCCTCGATCTTCCTGATGTGTCCGTATGTTGCTCCACAAACAACACTATCAGATTTCACAAGCTTTCCTCTCTGCATCAATATTGTTACAATCGTTCCTTTTCGCGAATCTTTTTTAGATTCAATAACAATTCCTTCACCATTGATATTAACAGGAGCTTTTAACTCCATCATTTCTGTAGTAAGTAATATTGATTCCAGCAGATCATCAATGCCTTCGCCCGTTTTTGCAGAGCACTCAGTCCACATAACATCTCCACCGTAATCTTCCAACATAATATTATGCTTCATCAGATCAGAAATAGTTTTATCTACATTTGCATCTTTAAGGTCTATCTTATTAATTGCTACGATTATTGTAACACTTGCAGATTTAGCATGATCGATAGCTTCTATAGTTTGCTTTTTCACACTCTCATTTGCAGCAACTACAATAATAGCGATATCTGTTACATTAGCTCCACGAGCACGCATAGCAGCAAATGCTTCATGACCAGGTGTATCTAAGAATGTAATTTTATGATCATTATAATCTACTTGATACGCTCCAATATGCTGCGTAATTCCACCAGCCTCACCGGCTATAACATTTGTAGAGCGAATTCTATCAAGAATAGCTGTTTTACCATGATCAACATGACCCATAATAGTTACAATTGGTGGTCTGGTAGCCAATTCTAGATTTTCATCTTCTACTTTCTGCTCTTCTAATATTTCGCTACCATATTCTTCTTTAAAATCAACATCAAAATCAAATTCATCACAGATCATTTCAAGTGATTCTTTATCTAAACGCTGATTTATAGTAACCATTTGACCCATCATAAAGAATTTCGTAATAATCTCAGAAGCTGCTAAACCCATCAATTTTGCTAATTCACTAACAGATGTATACTCATTAATTACTAATTTTGTATCACTACTGATTTGCACTTTATCTTTTTTATATTTTTTCTTTTTGGAAGAATCATCAGACAATGTTTGCTTAATGTTCTTTGCAATTTCTGCTTCTTGCATTTCATTAGGTACAAAACGTTTTTTCCTTTTACCTTTTGATAAGTGCTGCATCTTCGCTTTTAAATGCTTATCTTTTTTATCGAAAGCTTTCTCGGAAACAGCTTTCTTATCGTGATCTTTAAATTTTCTTTTTTCTTCTGTTGGAGGTACATCAGGTAATTTAGCTTTTTTAGAAGAAGAATTTGGTTTTTTATAAACATTCTCTTTTTTATTAGGTTTTCTGGTATCTGTTTTTTTAATGCTCTTTTCTACAAAAGTAGGAACTTCTTGCCTTTTATCCTTTTCAGGAGTTTGTGTTTTCTTCTCTTTTGCTATCTCTTCTTTCTTTCTATCAGCCAAAACAATTTTTTTATGGAAAGTATTTCTGTCGTGCTGACGTTTCTTTACTGCTGCAAATTCAGCATTAAACTTAGCACGAATATCAGTTTCAGTTTTTTCATCAATAGGGCTCATGTGGCTTTTAACAATAACACCCATATCATTTAGATGTTTTTTTAGAGCTGCTGTTGATATTTTTAGTTCTTTAGCTAATTGATGTACTTTCGTCGGCATGTGTCCTCCAGGTTTAACCAATCGACCGCAAAATTCCTTTAGCGAAATTTGCGTCTTCTATACAAATTATTCCAATGTCTCTGATTCTAAACTCTTTCCCATAAAGAGATTTAGATCCATATTCTACTATCTTTACATTATTTGCATTTGCCAAATTCAAAATATGATTTTTTCTTTTCTCTGCTAGATCAGATGCATAAATCAGTAACTTTGCATTATTAGCAAAACAGGATCTTTCACAAGCGTCAAAGCCAGATTTAAGCTTACCAGCTTTTCTTGTCATGTGCAATAAATTCATTATTTTATCTTCCATTTGAACTCCTGCTTTTTCTCAATACCCATTTATCTAATTTCTGCAAACAACTATTATTATTACAAACATAATAACCGCGTTTTGCTAATTCATTATTTTTTGCGAATACAACATCCGAATCTATCAATACAAACTTCATCAGCTTTTTCTTCTCTGCTTTTATTCTGCAGATCACACACATTCTTATTGGAATATGCCCAGCTTTAGAAGATCTATTCGGCATCTGAACTCAATAATTTCCCAATAATTTAAAACTAGAAATATTTGGAAGATTCTTTAATCTTCTCTGCTGTCTTTTTACCAAGTCCTTCCAGATTACAAAGTTCTTCTATACTTGCTTCATAAATATCCTGAACAGATGTATAACCATGAACTTTTAAAACCTCTGCAACTTTAGAGGAAACACCATCAAGATCACTAATATGACTTGTGATCCTGCGCTCTTCAGAGATCTTCTCTTCAAATTCTTCTTCAGTATAAATATCCAATTTGAAATCAGTAAGTTTTGCAGCAAGCTTAACATTCTTGCCCTTCTTACCAATTGCCAAATTTTTATTATCTCTATTTACAATAATTCTGGCAAATTTACCACGATCTGCTAAGTAAACTTTTTCTACCAGATCTGGTCCAATTGCATTTGCTATCAATTGTTCAGGGGCTGAATCCCAAACAACAATATCCACAAGCTCACTGTTCAATTCTTTTCTAATAGCCTCAATTCTAACTCCATGAGGTCCAAGACATGCTGCCGTTGCATCAACCTCTGCATTATTAGAATGAACCGAAACTTTGGTTCTCATACCAGGTTCTCGAACTATCTTCTTGATCTCAATCTCTCCGGAAGTGATCTCAGGAATCTCAGATTCAAATATTTTCTTCACAAATTCAGGTCTTGTACGTGAAAGAATTACAATTACATCTTTTTTACGCTTTCGAATATTCACCACATAACAGCGGATTACATCTCCAACTTTATAATATTCGTCTTCAACTTGTTCTTCTTTAGATAGAAGAGCATCTGCATAACCAATATTTACAAGGTATCCATTGAAATCATCCTTTCTAATTTTACCTGAAACAAGTTGATTTTTCTGGTTTTCATAATCGAACATGATCCTATCTTCTTCTAATAACTTAATTCTTTCAAGAATAGCTTTTCTGGCATTTCTTATCACTTTGGGTTCAAATTCAGAAATATTCATTTCCACCGGAATTGTGTTTCCTAAATCTAAATTATCATCTATCATTTTTGCATCTTCCAAAGAAATTTCACCAAGTGAAGTATCTCTTTCTACAACGATCCTGTTAAATCTTGCAATTATTTTATTAGTCTTATAATCAGTAGTTATTTCCAACTCATTATCTAAGATCATTTTCTTAGAAATTGCCTGGTACAAACCCTCTTTAATAATTGAAGTTAATTTCTCTTTATCAAGCTGCTTAAGATTAGCCAACTCGGCAAGGGATCCCATAATGTTTGAATTCATAATCTCCTCACTTATTTATTTCTTGTAATCAAAATATGTTTTAGCTTTCTTAACGTCAGTAAGCTGAATTTCTTTAATTCCATCTTCAAAATCGATCTTGATACTTTCCGGAAGTACCTCTTTTAATATCCCAATTGCCGTAACAGTGTTTTCACCATCTGCAAATGATATCTGAACTTTCTCATCAATAGCACTAACATAATGCTTTTTTTGGTTTAGGAAACGCTCTAAGCCCGGTGTAGAAACTTCCAGGAAATATCTTTCAGCTATTACTTCTTCAGTTTCCAGAACTTCTGAGACGATCCTACTCACTTTTCTACATTCAGTAATTGTAGCTCCACCGATCTTTGTAACATAGATCAGCACAATCAATCCCTTTGAAGCACGCTTCAAACTTAAGTCATACAATGCCACATTTACATCTGAGCATGCATTCTTGGCTATAAGTTCAATTCTTTCTTTCTGTTCCATCAATAAATTCCCCTCTATAAACGACTAAACCACTGATGACAGTGGTATCGATTTTTTATCAAAAAAATGCTGACTCGGAATGTCAGCTAAAAAACTATGCGCTTTTTATTTACTTCAGATTTCAATAAAAATTTAGAGGTTCTGCTGTCAAGAGTAAATTGTTATATAAATATAATTTAATTATTATATATTAATATTCATTAATTATATTTATCGATTTATGATTGACAAAACAGGATTCACTTTTTTCATACGAGCAGTTTTGGAGGATTAATGGGATTTAAAGTTGGTATATGCCAGTTCAAGCCTGAATTTATGCAAATTAATATAAATCTAGAAAAGATGGAATCACTATTAGAAAACATCTCTGCAGACCTAATTGTTCTGCCTGAACTTGCTGCAAGCGGTTACCTTTTTAAATCTAAAGAAGAAGTAAATAGTATTGCCGAGAATCCACAAAATGGACCAACTGCAACTTTATTCCAAAAACTTGCAAAACAAAACAATACCAGTTATGTTGTTGGATTTGCCGAAAGTTCGGAATCTGAATTATACAATTCTGCTATGCTTGTAAATCCTGATGGATCTATTCATGTCTACAGGAAATCACATCTATTTTACGAAGAAAAAAAGTGGTTTAAACCTGGTAATACAGGATTCAAAGTATTCAATGCAAAGGACAATATCAAGGTAGGATTGATGATATGTTTCGACTGGATATTCCCTGAATCTGCACGATCATTAGCTTTAGAAGGTGCACAAATAATTGCTCATTCGGCTAACCTTGTTCTCCCATGGTGTCAGCAGGCCATGCTAACCAGATCTCTAGAGAATGGTGTTTATTCCATTACTTCAAACAGAACAGGTGATGAGAGAAATGGAGATAAAGAGCTTCATTTTACTGGAATGAGCCAGATCGTGAGTACAAAAGGACAGATAATTCATAGAATGGATAAAATAGAAGAATCTGTTTTTATAACTGAAATTGAACCAAATAAATCGAGTGATAAAGAGATAACAGAATTTAATAATTTATTTACTGATCGTCGAACGGAGTTGTACAAATCATGAAGAAACATCATATAACAGCAATTTTATTCATTCTATTTCTCATAATGAATTTTGTGCTAACCAGACCCAAGCCAACTCTTAGAATTTCTACTGCAGAAGAATTGGAAAAAATTTTTAGCAGTTCTCAGGAGAACATAAATGTAAAACTTGCAAGTGGGATTTATGAACTTACTTCTGAGATAATTATAGATTCAACATGTGGGAATTGTGATGAACCAGATACCTTAGTTTCTGCTACAGCAGGCTTGATAATTTCTGGGAAGAATATCAATATTTCAGGGCCATCCGATAAAACAGCAATAATCAAAACCAATTCCGGATACGGTATTTATGTTCTTAATTGTGATAACTTAATTCTAGAAGACCTTACAATCACCGGAGGGATAAGAGATTCCAATGAGTTTGCTACAGATGCTGCAATTGTTGTAAAAAATAGTAATGCTTTAATCCGTAATAATAAGATCACAAGAAACTATGGAGACCAGACTCTAATAAAGGAAAATATTGTTGGTATTATGGGAATCTGTGGCAGAGAGAATTCAGTTTTGAGGATTTATAATAATTTGATCTCAAAAAATTCTTGGGATGGAATTGCACTTTATAGGGATTCTGAAGCTGTGATAGAAGAAAATATTATTGATGGTGTTCACAAAGCAGGTGGCAGAATTGCTCAAGGCGGTAGAGGTGTTGGTATTGGTGTAACTTGGAATGCAAAGGCAATTATTAGGAATAATCTGGTGAAGCGCTATTGGAAAGGTATCGGACTTTTTGTGGATGCAGAAGGAACCGTGGAATACAATATCATTGAGGATGTTATCACATGGGGAATTTCGCTTTGGGATGCAGGAAAGGGTAATCCAAAAGGATATATAAGTAATAATATTATTTACAAAACTGGTGCTATGGGAACATCAATAACTTCTATTCCTGAGGAAACTCCAGGTTTTTTTAAGGGAAACATAATTGTGAGAACTGCTCAGGATTCCACTTATGATTCACCTGATATTTACGGTTATCAATGTGCATTAGCAGAGCATCTTGTTCCAAAAAAGTTTGTAATTGAAAACAATCTTTTTTACGATAACAGACGTACAGAACTAAGGTTACCCGATTATGATACAAACCTAGAAAATTTTGAAAATAAATTAAAAGCAAATAAGGAATGGATCAATAGAATAACAATTTTAGAAGATTCAGATTTTTTTCACGACTATATAGAATAAGACCGAGATCGAGGTTGAGGTTGAGGTTGAGGTTTATAGCGATCTTACTTTTAAGTTAAATTGCTTTGCAGATCTCTAATTGCCCTATTTGAATACATTTGCTTTCGTAATTTTTTATCTCTAATACGCTCTTCTAATGGTGGCAGCAAACCAAAGTTGGCATTCATTGGTTGGAAATTTTTCTGTTCTGTGATCAAGTGCTTAACAAGTTGTCCGGAAATTGTTGTATCGGGAAGTAACCCAACAAATTCTGTAATTTCCTCAACTAACAGTTTTGCAATCAATAATCCACTTAGTATCGATTCAACATAACCTTCAACTCCGGCAAGTTGACCCGCTATAAACACATTAGACCTCTTCTTGAGCGACATATCATTATTCAAAATATGCGGTCCGTTCAAATATGTATTACGGTGAATTGAACCAAATCTCTCAAATTCAGCATCTTGCATTCCCGGTATTAAGCGGAATATTTTTTTCTGCTCACCATATTTTAACATTGT
>CAXCCM010000047.1:0-10918 GCA_963981005.1 uncultured bacterium
AAACAAGAAGATATAGAAAAAATATTTGAACCCTATTTCACGAAAAAGAAGAAAGGAACAGGACTTGGGCTAGCCTTAGTAAAAAAACTTGTTGATGTAAATAACTCTGCAATTATTGTAACAAGTACAGAAAATAAAGGCAGCTGTTTTGAAATTGAAATTCCAAATAGATTTATAAAGACTCAGGAGAAATAAATGAAAGTACTCATTATTGATGATGAAATGAATATATGTTTAACATTAAAAAATATATTGGAAGATGAAGGATATGAGTGTGATCATGCTCTTGATAGTAAGATCGGGATGAATAAATTTGAAAACATGACGCCCGATGTTGTTCTTTTGGATGTAAGGCTAGATGGTACAAATGGAATTGATCTTCTTAAGGATATGAAAAAACTCAGAGAAGATGTTATAGTTATCATGATCTCTGGGCACAGTGGTATTAAGGAAGCTGTTCAATCAATTAAATACGGAGCATACGATTTTCTTGAAAAACCGCTCAGTCTTACAAAAGTTAAGATCATTCTTAAAAAAGCTATAGAATTTAGTAATATTTCAAAAGATTACAGCAGATTAAAATCTAACGAGAATGAAAAGTATAAAATAATTGGGAACAGCCAGCCTATTAAAGAACTTTTGTCACTTATAGATAGAATAGCAGCTAGTGATTCTAAAGTACTTGTTAGAGGTGAGAGTGGAACCGGAAAAGAACTGGTAGCCTACGCAATTCATCATAGAAGCAGTAGAAGAGATAAGCCATTTGCTAAATTTAATTCGGCAGCAATTCCTACAGAACTTGTAGAAAGTGAATTATTTGGATATGAAAAAGGAGCATTTACAGGTGCTGTAGGTAACAAAAGCGGAAAAATAGAACAAGCACACGGAGGAACACTTTTCCTCGATGAGATTGGCGATATGAGCCTTAAGGCGCAATCTAAGATACTAAGAGTGATACAAGAAGGAGAATTTGAGCGGGTTGGAAGCAATAAAACTCAAAAAATTGATATCAGGCTTGTTGCTGCAACTCATAAAGACCTTGAGGATCTTGTTCAAAAAGGAGAATTTAGAGAAGACCTCTATTACCGACTGAATGTTATTCCTATAACCACACCTCCTTTGCGTCAGCATCCTGAAGATATTCCTGTTTTAGTTAATTATTTTTCCAATCAATTCTCAAATGAATTAAAGCTACCACTAAAAGAGTTCTTGCCCGACACGATAAATGAGTTAAGGTCTTGGGAATTCAAGGGCAATATTAGAGAGCTTAAGAATTTTATTGAAAGATTATACATTCTTATTCCCAAAACAGTTATTGAACTTGAAGATATAAAAAGTATGAGTACTGCAACTCAATCGGATTCAAATTTTTGGAATGAAACTCTTTCATTAAAAGAGAAACGTAAAGTATTTGAGACCAAATATCTTTCCATACAACTAAAATTGAATGATGGAAACATCTCAAGAACAGCAGAGGCACTTGATCTACAAGTTAGTAATTTATCACGTAAATTAAAAGAATTAGAAATTAATTAAAAGGAGTATTTATATGAAATCAAAATGGTTTTCTCTTGGATGTCTTACAGCAGTTATCATCATTATTATTTTAATCTTCACAACGGTTATCTCATTTGGAAGCTTGGGAAAAAGATTCCAAAAGCCATTACCGGAAAGAATAACCGAAAGTTCATGGCTGAAATTAGACCTATCCGGAAGAATTATCGATTACAATGAATTTGAAGATAATCCGTTAACCGGTTCATTTTCTGCAAAGACTACTTCCGTACATAATATTGTGCACAAGATAAATAAAGCTGCACAAGATGATAGAATAATTGGGATTCTTCTTGAGCCTAAATTCATTTCATGCGGATATGCAAATTTGCATGAGATCATGAATGCTTTAGAGGATTTTAAAACTACTGGTAAAGAAATCCATGCATATCTCGATCTTGGATTAAATAAGGATTATTTTCTTTCTACAGTAGCCAACAAGATTCACCTTAATCCATCTGCATCTGCAGGTGTATTACTTACTGGTGTTGGTGGAGGCATGCTTTTTTACAAAGAAATGTTAGATAAGATCGGCGTAGAATTTAATGTAATACATGCAGGAAAATATAAAGGAGCTGGCGAAACTTTCTCTCGTAACGAGTTATCTGCACCAGTTAGGAAAAATCTCGATGGATTATTTTCAAGCATATATGATTCTATACTTTTAGAGATCGCCAAGAATCGTGAGATCGAAATTTCTAATATTGTACGAGTTTACGAAAAAAGAGAGGAACTTTTTGTAAATCAGGAAACAGCTTTAGATTATAATTTGATAGATGAATTAACGTTTAAAGAAGATCTCTATAAAGAATTAGGGATATCTAAAAAGAGAGTCGTTTCATTATCTAAATACGATACTCCAAAATTTAAAACTTCGAACACAAATATTGCTGTCGTATATGCTCAAGGTGGAATCGTTATGCAGTCTCAAGGGCTTGAAGCTGTGAACATTACAGCTTCTAAACTGAATGCGATCTTAGATAAAATCGAAAGAGATAATGAAATAAAAGGTGTAGTTATTCGTGTTAACAGCCCCGGTGGAAGTGCTCTTGTTTCAGAAATCATCCACGCAAAAATTAAAAAATTACGAGAAATTAAACCCGTTGTGATCTCTATGGGAAATGTTGCTGCCTCAGGTGGATATTACATTTCTGCAGAATCTGATTATATATTTGCAGATCCATACACGATAACAGGTTCTATTGGCGTTGTGGCAATGCTTATGAATATTTCCAAAATGACCGATAAAATAGGAATTAATGAGGAAGACATTTCTAAAGGAAAATTCACAAATGCAATGAGTATTTATTCCAAATTAGATGAAGCTACTATTCAATCAATGCGCTTGAGCATTCAAAGTACATATTTAGAGTTTAAGCAAAGAGTATCGGATGGAAGAGACCTTTCTTTAACAGAAGTAGAAACAATTGCCCAGGGGCAGGTATGGTCTGCCGATGATGCATTACAAAACAATCTCATCGATGAGGTTGGAATAATAAGTGATGCAATTACAAAAGCTGCAGAACTTAGCGATATTGATGAATTTACGATCGAATATTTTCCAAAAAAGAAGAATTTCATAGAGGAGTTTTTGAAAGATAAACTAGATGTGGATCTAGCTGAAACTATTCTATCGAATCAAGTTAAGGAGGATAGAGGTGTTTTAAAAGCCTGGCAGTTATTTAAGAGCATTAAGAATGATCCTCTGCAAGCAGTGATGCCATTTGATTTAGAAAATTAACAGCATAAATTAAATTTTTATTGAAGGTGACTAGATGGTCACCTTTTTTCTTTTGGTAATGAATATAAAGTACTTGACTTATAAAGCTTATAAAAAAATTTGCTTTATATTAATAAATTATTTTAATATATTTAAATGGAGGAAAAATGAGAGAGTTTAAAAAAATCTTATTTATAATTGGAATTATTTCGATCTTTGGAACATCATTATTTGCAATATCACAAGATCTTTCTGCACAAGGTAAGAAGAATCTACGTTCTGCAAATATGCATTTAGGTGGTAAAAGACATGAGAAAGCGCTGCCACTATATGAAATGGTTCTAGAAGAAAATCCAAATCATGTAGATGCACTTAATAATGTTGCTGCAATTTACTATGATATGACCGCTGATTACGTTAAGGCACGTGATTATTTCATAAGACTTATAGATGTTATAAATAATATTTATGCGGAATATGAAGAGCTGAACTTAACAAATGAAAAAGCAGCTAAAAAATATTTTAAAGATAATATTAAAAAACCAAAATTGGAAAAAATGTTAGAATCAGTTATTTCATTTAAAGATAATTGTTTTACACAGCTGGTAAATGGTGGAAAGCTCAAGATACAATCAGAAGAATATGAAAAAGCTATAAAGATATTTGCTGATATATCTGCTATTATTCCTGACAGCACAATCACATACAGATTAACAGCTCTGTGTTATGAGAAACTCGGTGATATGGAGAACTCTAGAAACTTCTTTATTAAAACTGCGGAATTAGATCCTTCAGATATTTTTGCAAAGCAGCAGGTAGCTTCTCTTTTTTATAATGAAGAAAAATTCATTGAATCTGGTAACTGGTATTTAGAAGCTGCAAAATGCGATCCCGAAAATTCTGATAATTATTACAATGCCGGTATTGCCTATAAGAATGCTAAGAATGATTCATTAGCATACGAAGCATTCCAAAAAGCTCTTGAATTTGATGCTGAAAATTTAAACATAATAATAACTTTGAGTAATATTGCACTATCTTTAAAAGAGAGTGATGCTTCTACGATGTATCTTCAAAAGGCTGTGGATATTGATGCAGCAGATGGAACTGTAGATAATGCGATGTATGTTACAACACTTTGTTATAAACTTTATGGCTTGAAGAAATTTAATGAATTGATAAAATATGCTGAGATTTGGCATAGCATAGATAACTCATCTCAGGAAGCTGTACAAATGTTATATAATGCTTCCAGAGAATTAGATGATAAAAAATTAATGGATAAATACAATAAAATGTATCAGGACATGCAGTAAATATTTTTGTGCGAAAGTGGCGGAGTTGGTAGACGCGCTGGCCTTAGAAGCCAGTGAGAGCAATCTCGTAGGGGTTCGAGTCCCCTCTTTCGCACCATTTATTTATTAAGGAGAAAAATTGAAAACAAGTATCAAAGAAACAAACCAATGTGTAAGAGAACTTACAATTACAATCGAATCTGAAAATGCTATAATAGATTACAATAAAATTGTAAATCAGTTTAAGAAGTATGTAGCCGTCCCTGGTTTTCGTAAAGGTAAAGCACCAATTTCTATGATCGAAAAATCATTCGGTCCTCAGATCAAAGATGAATTCTACAATCAAAAGTTAGGTGAATATTACAAAGAAGCCATTGATGCTGAAAATATACATCCGATAAATCAGGGTGAAGCGCTAGACTTTGAATGGGAAAAAGGAAAAGAACTTGTTGTTACCTTTAAATATGAGATAATGCCGGAGATCAAAGCAGAGAAATATAGAGAATTAGAAATCCCATTCGAACCTGTTAAATTTAAAAAAGATATGATAGATGCAACCTTAGATGAATACAGGAATAAGATGGCTACAGAAACACCTGTTGAAATTACAGAAAACAGCAATATCATAGAAGCTACCTTCAAGTTCCTAAACGAAGAAAATGAAGTAACTAAAGAAGTGAATAGAAAATTTGTACTTGGTGAAAACCAATATTCAAAATCTTTCAATACTAAACTAACAGGCCTAAAGGTAGATGATGAAGTTAAGACAAAGTTATTTACCAAATCTCAAAAATCTGATGATGCTGAAATTGATAATAGTATTAAAGACAGAGATTTCCTAGTTAAAATAAACACAATTAAGCAAAAAAATATTCCAGAGATAAATGATGATTTTGCTAAAGATCTTGAATATGATTCATTAAAAGACCTTAATGTTAAAGTAGAAGAAGAACTCAAGGGTAAGATTGAAGAGGATAATAAGAATAACATGAAATCTGCTGTTCTTGCTCAGCTTATTGAAGAGAATGCTTTTGAACTTCCAGCATCTATCGTGAAACAAGTTGCAGAGAATATGGCTAAACCTTATGCAGAAGCATATAAAATGGAACTTGATCAAATGACACAAATGTACATGGGTGTTGCTGAGTTTAATCTAAAAGGGCATTATCTAATTGATGAAATAAAAAAGATAGAAGAGATCAAGATATCTGACGAAGAAAAAGAAGAGATCATTAAAGAAGCTGCAGAAAATGTGAAAATGGATCTTGAAAAGTACAAGAAGATGTATAAGAAGCAGATAGAAAGTAGTGATTTCACTTATGCGGCTGAAGAAGATAAAGTTATTGAAATAATTAAGAAAAGTTCAAAGTTTGTTGCCTTACCAAAAGAGAGTAAGAAGCAGACCAAGAAATAATATCAGGGAGTTATTATGGCATACGTACCTATTGTAGTAGAACAAAATGGAAAAGTTGAAAGAGCATATGATATATATTCACGTCTTCTAAAAGACAGAATAATTTTTGTAGGTTCACCAATTGATTACAATGTTGCTAATGTTGTTATAGCACAGCTTTTACATTTAGAAGCTGAAGATCCTGATAAAGATATTTATATGTATATTAATAGCCCGGGTGGATCAGTTTCTGCTGGATTAGCTATTTATGACACAATGCAATACATTCGCCCAGATGTTTCTACAATCTGTATTGGTCAAGCTTCCAGTATGGGTGCATTTCTTTTAGCGGCAGGTGTAAAAGAGAAAAGATTTGCTCTTCCAAATTGCAGAATTATGATTCATCAGCCACTTGGCGGAGTACAAGGTCAGGCATCTGATATTGAAATTCATACGAAAGAAATTTTGCATCTGAAAGGAAGATTAAATGAACTTCTTCACAAACATACAGATCAACCACTGAAAAATATAGAAAAAGATACTGATAGAAATTTCTTCATGAGCCCTGAAGAAGCACAAGAGTATGGTATAATTGATGAAGTGATCGCTACAAGAAAGGATTCAATTTTATCTGAAATATCAGGAGAATAGATGGAAGAACAAAACAAATGTTCATTCTGTGGTAGAACAGAAGCAGAAACTAAATATCTTATTAAAGGTATAAGTGGAAATATTTGTGAAGAATGCATTAATATGTGTTCAACAATTGTTGAGAGTGAATTCAAAAAGAAGGAAATGGATAACTTTATTCTGCCTACACCACGCGAGATCCATGAACTTTTAAACCAATATGTAATTGGTCAGGAAAAAGCAAAAAAAATAATTTCAGTTTCTGTATACAACCATTATAAAAGAATTTTCAAGCAAGATCAGAAGAGTGAAGTTGATATAGAGAAAAGTAATATTCTAATGATCGGACCAACAGGCTCGGGTAAAACTCTTATTGCTCAAACCCTTGCCCGTATTCTCAAGGTTCCATTTGCAATAGCCGATGCAACAACTTTAACCGAAGCTGGATATGTTGGTGAAGATGTTGAGAATATTCTGGTTAGACTTTTGCAAAATGCCGATTACGATGTTGAAAAAGCTGAAAAAGGTATTATTTATATTGATGAGCTTGATAAGATCGCAAGAAAATCTGAAACTCCTTCAATAACCAGAGATGTATCTGGTGAAGGTGTTCAGCAAGCTTTGCTAAAAATATTGGAAGGTGCAAAAGTTAATGTTCCTCCTAAGGGTGGTAGGAAGCATCCGCAACAGGAATTTATTGAGATCGATACAAAGAATATCCTATTCATCGCTGGTGGTGCCTTCTTTGGATTAGATAAGGTAATTCAGAACAGGCTCAAGAAAAAAGCTGTTGGTTTTGATGCTGATGTAATTTCCAAAAAAGATATAGATCTTGATTTTTTTAGTAAAACCATTCCTAATGATATGGTAAAATATGGTCTAATCCCAGAATTAATTGGTCGTATTCCTGTAATTTCATCTTTGCATGAACTTGATGAAGAGGCTCTAATTGCTATTCTTACAAAACCAAAAAATGCGATTTGTAAACAATATGCAAAGTTGTTTGAAATAGAGAACGTTAAACTTGATTTTGGAATTGATGCTCTTAAAGAAATAGCTCATTTGGCTATAGATCAAAAGACCGGAGCGAGAGGATTACGAGCGATTATGGAAAAATTTATGCTGGAAATCATGTATGAAATTCCAGAAATTACTAATGTTAAAGAGTGTTTTATTTCTGCTGATGTTGTAAATGGAAAATCTGATCCTGTGTTTTCTTATTCAGATAAAAAAGAAGAGCAGTCAGCTTAATATACTTAAGAATTGTAACAAAAAGCCGGTCTTAACAAAGATCGGTTTTTTTTAATTCACTAAAATAATTCTTTTAAAGAATTTTCTTAATAATACTTTTGTTTTGTTTGGAACATGAAAAGTTATAGAGTTATTCACACCTTGTAATTTAAGATCAAATTTCTCTGCATATAAAATCTGGTTAAGATCAATTAATTCTAGCACATAATAGAATTTTTCTAGTTGTATCGTAAAACCATATTTGGCAAAGGTTTGATATATAAACGTTTCATCATCTCTATTTGTTTTACATGCTGTGTAAATGTAATCTAATGAATCTGCAGTTATAAATAGTGATTCATCTTCTTTATTTATATGCAGAAGATTGTGTCCCTCATGAAAAATGTACATATACAAAATTGAATCTGTTTGGGTTCTTTTATATAATAAATTCAAAAAATATTTATCAGATAGTCCATTACTTATTATAAGCTCATCAAATGGAATCATCGTAAACAATTTAGCTTCGTTAAATTCTCTTTGCTTAACTATATGTTCCCAATTATCAATTATTTTTTCTTCTTCTGAAGGTTGAGATACAACTTCCGGTGTATATGTATAATATTCGTGTCTAGTATGGCATCCAACAATTAGAATTGATAAAATTATTACAATTCTACCAATTGCCATTTTCACCACCAAATGCTCCTATATCATTCCTAGAGCCATCAATATCATTAAATATCTGTAATGGATTACCGGAATTTATACATGGAGATATTACACTTAAATGGAAATCCAAATTATTCGGATTAACAAAAACTGGATTACTGCTAATGTTCCCGTCTATCCAAACAATTTCACCATTATTAGCTGTAATTATTTTATTATCATAACCATCAATATTTGAATAAGCCATTATCATTCTATTTTCTAAATCGATAGAAGCAAACATAATCTCTACATCTCCGTTATCCCACATTATAGAGTTCATCAATTCACCTTCACATCCATTCATCATAAATATTCCATCAGCAACTTTTGCATCGTTATTATACAATATTGAGTTCCCAAGCATTAGAGTTGATGTATCCCAACAATAAACTGCTCCCCCTGTCCAACCATAGTTTTCGGCAATTATGCAGTTTTGTGAAAGTGTGGATGATTGAACCATATAGATTCCACCTCCCGAGTAAGAGGCAACATTGTTTAGAATGGATACATTTGTCATTGTTAAAGACGAGTTGTTTAGGAACACTCCTCCCCCATTTTCAGCATAATTATCATAGATAAGTATTTCGTCTAAAATGGGATGCGAACTATAACTGCAAATACCTCCACCATTGCCATGATTAGCAGTATTATTTTTTATTGTAATATTGTTAAGTACAGGATTTGAATTGGAATAGCAACCAATTCCAGCGCCAAAATTAGCAGCATTATCTTTTATTATCATATTGCTGATCCTCGGTGATGAATTACCTCTACAACTAATTCCACCTCCAATTCCAGCGTTTCCATTTATAAGTGTAAAACCATTAAGCTCTGATGAGTTTGTTTCCTGGCTTCTAAATGTAACAACACTATTCAAACTTTCTGCATTAATAATTGTTGTTGCAATAAAAATATCGTCAGCTGTAGAAGCGTATAATGACTGAACCTTTATCGCTTTTCCACCAAAATCTATCCGCTCAAAGTATTCCCCTGGATCTACAGTAATTTCAGCACCATCATTAGCTTCATCAATTGCTTCTTGAATAGTTGGGTAATCGGCTGGGACATAGATAGTTTGTGTTCCCGTTACATCATTTGAACATGAAATTAATAATATTAGAATTACAAATATGTAAACTAACTTAAGCCAAATTATTAATTTCATGTTTCCTCTAAATTTTATTTTATCAATAACATCTTCTTAGTTATAGATCTTCCTTTAAACGACAGGTTAACAAAGTAAACACCACTACTAACACGGTTACCTTTAATATTTGTCCCATTCCACTCTTCTGTGTATTCTCCGGCTTCTAATGTAGAATTTAACAGCTCCAAAACTTTTTGCCCTCTATTGTTATAAACAGAAAGTGTTACTTCTGCTGTGTTTTCTATAGAGAAGCTTATCATTGTGCTTGGATTAAATGGATTTGGATAAATACCCGTAATAGCATTATTATAAACAGGAATATCTTCAGTTATGTGAATATAACCAGATGCAATAATTGAAGTGGAGCCACTGTAACTTACATCTTCTAGATAATACCAATAAACAGATCCACTCTCAAGTTCACTGTTATCTGCAAAACTATATTCTGTTGGAATTGACGAAAATCCGGCACCTTCAATTAACTGTGAATTTACTTGAGCTGCATTTGCAAAATCATCTTCTGAATTTCTATAGATATTCCAACCAAGATTATTACTTTCAGATTGTGTAGTCCACGCTAACACCGGTACACCATTATCAATTGAGATCAGAAATTCACCAAGACAAACAGGAACAGGTTCGTCACCAAACACTCCTGGCTCACCATCTAATGTAATAAATTCACTATCATATGCATTAAATTGATGACTATCATAACTTCCCATCGTTTCTGAAACAATTTCATTTTCCCCTTCTTCAGAAACTGATGTGGGATGTGCCTGAAATGTAAGAACAATCGAATCATTTGCTGCTACAGTTCTATCTATAGCCCAATCTAAGTGATAGCCAGGATCAGAAGTACCAGTAATTGCAGGATTCGTTGTGCTTGTCCAATCTGAAACTTCACCAACATAGTGTGTGATATTTGTGGTTCCTGATTCATAGACCCAACCGATATCTAAGCATGAATGTAGATCTGTACTTTCAAGAATATAGTCATGAGCATTTAGAGTGATAGTAAATAATACATTTTCATCTACTGCAGCAATAGGTGTAGTTCCTTGATCATTAGTAGCTGAAACCTCAATAACTGGTTCTATCCATGCATCCGGCATAGGCAAAATTGCATAACCCAGATCCATAGCAGGGCTCACATTAGGTGTTGATCCTTCAAATTGGTTTGTACCTGATATTTCCCCATAGGTTAGAGCAATTTTTTTATCATTACTCCATAT
>CAXCCM010000048.1:0-10580 GCA_963981005.1 uncultured bacterium
ATTCTCTCTTGAATGGGATATGTTGCTGAAGTCTCGATGATAATTGGAGAATAATAAGCAGAATATTCAAACTGCTCGGTAGAAGAGATTAGGCAATATTCCTCAAGATTTCTTATAGAGCTCAAAGTATCTTCAAGTGATTCTATTTCTCCTTGAATAACAACATTCCCAAGATCAAGTGGGTCTCCTTCAATGGCAGCTAGGGTAAAAAATGGTATGCTGAGCAGGATTATGATTAACTTTTTCATTTATCCTCCTCTTGCAGTAAATTCTCCAGATTCTCTTTCATCTCCACAGAAATATCATTTTTAATAACTTCAAATAGTTTCTTTGCTTCATCGTAATTGTTTAATTTCATATAGGAAATGCAAGCAAGTGCTTCTGCCCGATTGCGGGTTTTTTCAAATTCAGGATAGAGATATCTCATACGTAATAGTTCAGGAATTGCTGCTTCATTATCATTATTTTTTACTAACAATAATCCTTTTAAGAATTGGGATCTTGCTTTTACACTTTTATGTTTGCTTTTACTTAGTTCATTTATTCTGGGGTTTAAATCTGCTAGAAGATCTAGGTTTATCTTCCACTCAATTTCTAATAAATCAGCAAATTCCCGTTCCTCGCCCGTTGCGAATTCCATAAACTTATTAAGATCATTTTCAAAGAAATCGTTGTTTTGCTCTAACTCTATCTCTAATAATTCCAACCAGATATCTTCTCTTCTTGTAAGCATTGAAGCTTTTCTTAACTTATCAATAGCGGTAGCATGATCATCCATTTTTACTAGTAATTTTGCCCAATGTCTTAACACACTAGGATCGTGTTTTCTGGAATAGAGATCTTCATAAGTTGCAATAGAATTAGTAAAATCTCCAAGTTTTTCATAACAAAGAGCTTTCATCAATTTTATCTCTAAAACATTCTTATGATCAGGATCAAGAATATCAAGTTCTTTACTTGTATTTACAGCCTCAAGCCACATCTCTTTCTTATAAAGATAATATATCTTCCTATCTAACAATTCAACGCGAATCTTCTTATCAGAACAGTTCTGTAACAGTTCATCAACTTTCTGTGTAAAATCTATCGCCTCCGATTGTTCTGATGCCCAACGTAATCCATTGATAGAATTATTAAGGATCTTTTCTTCAATTCCCGGTTGGATGAGAATTGAATAATGAGTTACTGCATTATTAAAATCACCGAGATTATAATAGGAATCTGCTGTTCCTAGAATTGCAGAATAATAATCTAGTGATGACTGGAAATTCTGTGTGTATTGTTTGAAATACTCAATTGCATTTAAATAGTTTTCTGCACTAAAAGCAGAAGTAGCAGCTTTTATGATATATTTTTCAGGTGAGGTTGCAGTTCCTGAAAGTCTGCTATATAAACGTGATGCTTCTTCATATCTTTTTAGCTGATACAGCGTCCATGCTTCTCTAGAGAGTACTGCTTCTTTTTGAAAAGAATTTGCAGAGTGTTCAGAGGCAAATGAATATGCTTCTAAAGCCTTATCGTAATTGCGTTGCGCAAACTCTATATTCCCTTTTAATAGGAATCTATCGAATAGATATTTTGTATCTGAAGGAATCTTCTCAAGTGATTCTTTTGCACTCTCATAATCTTGCTGATTATAATAGATATGCCCAATTCTCTCCCATGTAAATCCACTGTCGCAAATACCACCAAGTGCATCTTGATAATATCCTAAAGCTTCTATGTAATCTCCTTTTGCAAAATAGATCTCACCAATGTAGTAATTACTCATTCCATTTTTTTCTGAGTTAGGAAACTGATGTTTTATTTTACTGAAATAAGCTAGTGCTGTACCATGCTCATCTTTTTGGAAGTTGATAAGACCAAGCTTGAAATTTGCTTCATCAATAAATTCACCAATAGGAAACACAGAAATATAAAGTTCAAATGCTTTTTGAGCATCACTTTTTTTATTAATTAAGAAGTTAGATTCAGCAATAAGATAGAACGTTCTATCTTTGATAGCTCTATAAGCTTCGTTTCCTAATGCATTACCACTATTTTTTGTATTTGTAAAATATGTTAGGGAACTGTTGTAATCTGCATTAATAAAGCTATTATAGCCCAACTGATAATATGCAACCGGAATAAAACCATTATTTGGATTATCAGCGATAAATTTATTTAGCATCTCATTATCATTATTAATTTTTGCCAGATAAAAAATACTATTAGAACTTATCTGATCATTTTCTGAATCAACTAATTCTTCTAAAATATTTTTAGCTTTATTTTCATCATGCAGTTCATAATAGCATAATGCAGAATAATATTGTGCCTTTTCTGAATCTATTTTTTTCAGTCTATCTAGAGCCTCATCAAATCTTCCAGCTTCGTAAAATGCTGTTCCTAATATTAAATTGTATTTGCTGTAGTATTGAGATGTTGATGGAATCGCATCTAACCCAATCGAAAAAAAATTATCTGTTCTGTCACTTGAAAAATTATAATTATGATACAATAAAATTGCTCTGAATTTATTTTCAGAATCGGGTCTTTGTATAATTTCTTCAGCAATTTCATCAATTTCTGCAGGAATATTTATAGCAATTCTTATTTCTAAAAGTGCAGATAAAATTATTGTACTTTTATTTATAGCTTGTGCCTTTTTAATATTAAGAAGCGCGTCATCAAAATCTTTTGTTAATAAATCGATTTTACCTATATAGTAATATGCTTTCCACAATAATTGATTTTCAGGATAATCAAATACAAACTTTTGGAATATTGTTTTAGCCTGTTCATGATCATTTAGAAAGAATTTACTCTGCCCTAAACCCAAAGCAACTTCAGCCCTAATTGATGGATGTGAAGAAGTTGCATATAATTCACTAAAATACTTTCCCGCATTTTTATGATCTTCTTCCGCAAGATAGATATTTCCAAGCAGGAATTTAATATCTGCTTCAACATTACTCCGTGGATAATTCGTAAGGAATTTCTTCAATTCAACTTTTGCTAAATTATAATTTTTGTCTCTATAAATCCCAACTGCAAATTGCAGGTCACCTGCTTGATCTGCAATTAGTGTTGCTGCAAAGATCAGTATCAAAGTTATTATGACAAATTTCTTCATGAATACCCCTTAAGATATCTATTTATTTATTATGTTTTGAATTATATTACCCAAATTTGCAATATAATTTTTCTCAACACATTTTATTTGTCTGTTATCAATATTAGAACCAAAAAAAATCTGGTCAATACCTAGATCTGCAAATGCTCCTGCAATTTCCAATCTATCAGTTATTAAAAGATCACTCACTTTTGCTAGGGCAAAAAGTTCAAACAAATTTACAATGTGAATTTCTTCAATGTTAATAAAGTCTTTATCATGAATTGCCTTACTTGTGAAATATACATTTGCAGAGAATTCATGTTTGATAATATGAACTATTTTCTCTATCTTTTTTGCAGAAATGTTACTACTTAAATCCAGCACAAAGTTTTTGAATCTGTTCTTTATAAACTGATGCTTTGCAACAACAAGTTCAGAATTTGAAATCTCAATATCAAATTGATGTCTTTCCCAAGCGAAATCAAAAAAATCTGCAAATTTCTTTAATAGAAATACTGGATCTGTTGGAGTTGGAAGAAATTGAAGATTAGCCGGAATGTTAATATCTAAAATTGTTGAACTTTTACAATGATTTAAAACTTTGCGAATTTTTTTTAAGGAACTGAAATTAAAGATAACCGAATTATGAAAGGGCTTAATGTCATTTGTAATGTTAAAATATGTTGTCGTCTCATCTTCATCAATTCTTTTAAAGAATGCATAATCATTGTTTGGAAGAATTACAGATATCTGTTTAAAATGGTCTTTCCAACTTAATATATGTGAAAGTACCAATGATGTTTGATTTGAATCATCAGAACAAAATACAACAATTCTCTCACCCGATGCAACAATATTTGTAAAACTGTGCTGTCCCCAAGATTGCTTAGGACTAAATATTTTTTTAAATAAATTCATTTCCTTCCTGCTTAATTAAAAGGTACAATCACAAAAACGGTTGAACCTTCGTTTTCTTTACTATTTATCCAGATCCTGCCTTTATGCAGGTTTGCAATGAGTCTGGCAGTAGAAAGACCAAGTCCTAATCCGCTTGAATGAAATTCTGTATCACCAGAACTATGTGAGATAATATCGGCTAATTCATAGAATTTTTGAAAGATCTTTTCATGTTCTTTTTCCGGAATTCCAATTCCATTATCATTCACATAAACTACCAAGCTCTCTTTTCCATCGATCTCTTCCTGCTGAAAAGCTGACTTCCGTGCTCCAATTGTAATTGTTCCAAAATCTTTAGTAAAGCGTATCGCATTATGAATAACATTAAACACCATCAAATAGAATGCGTTCCAATTTACATCTACTTTAGGAAGCCCTTCTTCAACTTCAAGTTGGAAGATCATGTTCCTCTTTGCTGAAATCCGTTCTCCTTCCTCTTTCAGCTCTGTAAGAAGGTCAAAAATACTGATCTTTTCTTTTTGAAGTTTATTCAGCATTTGATATTTATTGAAATTGATAATATCATTAATTGTTGTATCTAATTTATTAGAACTTGCTGCTAAAGATTTTATTATCTCAGCCTCTTTTTGTGGGAGTTTTGCTTTATTTAAAAGCTGTGAATATCCCTGAATTGCAACAAGAGGCGTTTTAAGTTCATGAGAGACTATATTGATGAAATCTTTTTTAAGGTCGTCAAGCGAGCTAATTTCCCTATTTGTTTGGTTTAATACTTCATACTGCTGCGCATTTTTAATTGCTGTAGATATCTGAGTTAACATAAGTTTCATAAAATTAGGATTTATCTGCATTTCACTTTTTTCTGTGTTTAGGTTATCAAGGTAAAGAAAACCATAAATGTTCCCATCAACAATTAGCGGAGCACAATATATAGAAAGAATTTCGTTACTTAACTCAGTATAATTACTAAAAATATTCTCCTCTTTTGCATTCGCAACATGTATGGGCTGCTTTATGCGCTGTACTTCGCTTAAAATACTTTTGCTTATATACAAGTAATTTTTAAGTATATGTTTAGAATCATCCATAGCAACTTTGTATGTATAGTTTTCATAAATATCTTTTTTTATTAGGAAGCCCCGTGTGCTGCCTGTAAAATCCAATGTAAAAGCTACTACTTCCTGTTCCAGTTTATCGAGATTAATTATAGCAAAGAATTTCCGTGTGATATCAATTAATTTTGACATTGATCCCATATCTTTATTCAAAGTAATAAATTCATCGATACGAATAAGGATGGAAGTGAGATGTAGCCTTAAATTCTTCACAATCTCTATCTCTTTTTTCTGATAAATCAGTTCACCTTTATCTGCAAGAACTAAACATCCAACTTCAGCAGTTTTAATTTTTAAGGGTATGAAAAGAATATGAGATTTGTTTATTTTCTTAGAAATTATTTCATTTTTTGCAAGAGATTCTTGTATGAATTTGAATAATTTATCTGAGTATATGTAATCATTTTCGATATTATGTTTTAAGAAAGGATCTTTTCGTTTTTCTATTTCATCTTTTAATATTATTGCATATTGATTTGGAGCTAACAATTTCTTTATTGTTCTATCAATAAAGAATTTCATTCTAGATGTATCTCTCAATTTTAAGATATCGTATAATTCTTCCTGCCATTTATCTGATGATTCTGTAAATCGAGATTCTATCTTTACAGTTTTGAATCCTGTAAAACTGTTCAGGTAGTATTTTGTTTTTCTGAAATACAATTCTTTATCATGTTTGCTAAGCCTTTTTGTATTATTTAATATCGTTTGCTTATATCTATCAAAGAATAGTTTTGCCTTACGCTTCATGTTTAAATATGCATATATCTGAACAATAATACCAAATATTTCTGTTTCTAATAAAAAGAGTTCATTTCTTTGAACATATCCAATCAAATTAAAAAGATCACGTAACAAGATCCTTAAATTCATATTCCCATCAAGTAGATGTATTTTTATTTTTTTTATCTTTAAAACTGTTTCCCAATATTTGAAATTATTTTTTTCACAGAGTTCTTCAGCTTTATGGCATGCAGAAATAGCTTTCTTAGATTCTCCAAGACCTGTATAACATTCCGAAAGACGAATGCTGTTTATGGTTTGAGCATAATCGCTTTTGTTTTGTTTTGAATATGAAAATGCTTTATCGATGATCTCAAGTCCACCTGCATAATCTGTTTTTATAATTTTTAAAAAACCAAGCATTTGATAATAGAATTCATATTCATGACTTTCAAAAAATAAGTTTTCAGATTTCTTTAACATCTGCTCAATTCGCTCATAATCGCCAATTTCGTAAAGATAGTAGAAAAATGTCTTGGTTAATGGTGTAATCTTATAGATCTCACCATTAATAAGATTTGGAACATGTTCTTTTATAAATCTGTAGTAATAGCTAAAGTTTTTGATCTTACTTTTTGCTATTGCTAAGTTATTTATAATTGATTTATAAAATGGCTTCGTTTCTAGTTTTCGTGATGCTGTATATGCTTTCTTTAAGAAGTTTTCTGCAATTGTAAAATTTCCAAGTTTAATATGTGCTTCACCCTGATTTAAAAGGACCAATACTCCATATCGCTTTGAATCAATCAGTTCTGAAATGATCTTTGCTTTCCTAAAATTAAGAAAAGCTTTATTTGTATCTCCTTTGGTTAAAGCTACGTCTCCAATATTGTTGTAAACAGCAACAAGCTGACGCTTATAGTTAACTCGTTCCCAAATTTTTTGAGCAACTTCAAAATTCCTATCTGCCTCATCTAAAAGTCTTTTGTTTTTATACAAAACTCCAAGTGCATTATGCAGTCTTCCTAATCTAATAAAATAATTTGGGTTATTCTGAGTTTTAATGTTTTGCAGGTACTCTTCGATAATATTTATACCTTCATCTAAGCTGCCATTAAAACCGTAGTAGAGTCCTTTATGGGTAATAAAGCAAATCTCTTTTTCCGATGGAAGAGTACATTTTTCTAACTCTTCAATGTATTTTCCCATCTCCTCAAATTTATTTAAAGAAAGCATTGTTCTACACAGGTTTAATAGAATCTCAATTCGCAAACTACCAGATACTGCCGTTTTGAGGGCTTTCTCAAATCTATATTTTGAATGAGATAGTTTTTCCATAACAAAATAGAACATACCCATTATCATATGTTTTTCTGGTATATCCGGCATGTTTATTACTCTTAGTTTTAGGCTATCAGATATCTGTTTAGAATTTGCCCATGCCGATTTTTCCATGAGGATTTTAAGGTCTGAACGAAGTTCACACTCTTCGATATTGATATTTGGTGAAAAATCGAGATCTATAACTTTAACGACCTGATCAAATGCGATCTCATGCTGACCTTTTCTTGTAAATAATTCTACCGAGAGCAACAGGTATTTCCTAACTGCATTAAAATCATTAACAAATTTTGCATGTTCAATTATCCCATCAAGAACCGGCAATATTGTTATTTGATGATCTTTAAAATATTTAAGAACTTTATTTGAAATTGTCTTTTTGGTCTTGTCAGAAAGCTCTTTTACAAAATGTTCTTGTGCCTCTTTAAAAGTAAAATAGTAATATTCATCAACTTTTTTCAGCAGTTCATTATTAATCCCATCAGAAAGAAGAAAGAATAAAGTTTTATCATCAATATCTAAAATTGATTTAATCAAATTATTGGAAAGCGGTGTTTCGATACATGCTAGTTTTCTTAAATATTTATAACTCGATTTAGAAAGATGTTCAATTCGTAATTGTATTGCTGTAAGTATCTCTTTTGGAAGCTTATACTTGTCTAGATCATAATTAAAGTTGAATTTATTCGTATCTAAGATCAATCTTTTATTAGTTAGATCTAGCAGTATTTGCTCAACAAACATAGGATTTCCATTTGAGCGTATCCAAACTTTATTCACAAAATCTTTTGGAGGTGTTTCCATTAATAATCCGGAAATATAAAATTCGGTTTGTTTATATGTGAGTGCATCAATTGTTAATTGAACCGGATGCACTAATCCTGCTAATTTTCGTGGGTCATTAATACTTAGAATAATAAGAATTGGGCGTCTGGTAACCTCTTTAGAAATATAATTTAAGAAACTAAATACATCTTTTTTTAAATACTCAGCTTGCCTGATAATATAAATAAGCGGTTTCTCTTCCGAAAGGTGATATATAAAATTTGATGCTGTTTTATAATCAAAATCAAGATCACTTTTTGTTTGTTTAGTAGCAATATCAGAATCAAACAAGTATTTACTTAATGTTGGTGAAATTCGTGAAAGATCAGAAGCAATCTTCTTATTGGTCTTTGCTGCTCGATAAAATTCTTTTATTAATGCAAAGAAAGGATCCTGATTAGAGGGGCTGCACGTGTAATCAAAAATATTGAACTTATTATTTAATAGATGGTAGCGGAAAAGCGTGAGCACATTGCTTTTTCCCAGACCCTTTCCGGCAGAAAGAGATATAATCTTCCCATTATCTTTGCTTATTATTGGAATATAATCGAGTAATCTGTGAGAATAATCTTCCCGAACTATATAATCACTAAATTGAATATTGTTCACGATAGATCGCTTTCTAGAGAATGGGTATTTCTTGGGTTGGATCTGGTTTATCTGATGAATAATACTTTCTGCATCGGTAAATCTATCTTTTGGGTCTTTTTCTAATAATTTCAAGATGATCTTTTCTAAATTACCAGGTATATCTGGATTTAATTCTGTTGGAAATTTTGGGAACAAATTAAATTCATCACCCGCAAGAATTGTAGATAGTTGCTCAACTGTAAATGGTAATGTGCCTGTTGTGATCTGATACAACATTACACCAAGTGAATAGAAATCACTTTGAGGAACAGCTTCATCCCCAGTAAAGATTTCTGGAGCAACATAAGGTAAAATATTACCAATTCGCTGGTTTGTTCGTTCAATATCTATTTTCGTGAAACCATAATCCATTAATTTTAGTACAGGTTGATCTTTTTTGATCTTATAAACCACATTATTTGGTTTAAGATCTCTATGAATAATCTTCTGACTATGAAGTGCACTTAATGCATAGCAGATCTGCACAATGATGTCATACAACAGTTCCACATTAGATTTTCGGTATTTAAAGCTTGAAAGAGTTTTACCTTCATAATATTCACAAAGATAATAAATATGATTTTCGTAACTACCAAAATCCTTAACCTGTATCAAATTAGGATGATGCAACTTTGTAATGTGATGCATATTCTCAGCTGAGAATTTTTCATAAAGGCTGTCTGCATCTATCATTTGGAAAAGCTTTAGTACATATTTTTTTTGTGTTCTGAGATCAATAACTTTATATACGGTTGCCCAAACACCGGCACCCAGTTTTTTTTCTACTTTATACCGCGAGTCAATAATCATTATACACCTCTTTTCTGTTTTCCTTTATTAATAAGTCTATATTCGTTGTCAAGAAAGTGATAATGGAAATTCAATTATAATTATTTATAGTAATATTAATATATAATAATTACATTAAAAATAAAAAGGCGATGCAGATGCATCGCCTTAAATTTATTATATAATGCTTACTTCAATTTATCTTCAATTTTTGCGACGATATTCTTAAATTCTTTAGCAGATGCTTGCTCTTCATGATGTTTAAGATATGCTTTGCCTGAATCACCAGATTTTACAATATTAACATCAATTGGAATTTTTCCTAATACATCAACATTAAAATCACTAGCAGCTTTCTCTATTCCAAGACCTGCAAAAATATCTGTTTTCTCACCACAATGCGGACATACAAATGTACTCATATTTTCTATAATACCTAATACAGGTACATCCATTTTTTGTGAGAATTTAATTGTTTTTCTAGCATCTAAAAGTGCAATATCCTGTGGAGTTGACACGATTAAAGCCCCATCAACTTTTTTTAATGTTTGTACAACACTTAAAGGTTCATCACCAGTTCCTGGAGGTGAATCTACAATAAGGTAATCAAGTTCCGGCCACCTGATATCTTGCATAAATTGTTTAATTACACTTATTTTAATTGGTCCTCTCCAAATTATAGGATCATCGGGATTATCTACTAATGTAGCAATAGTTAAAGCATAAAGATTATCGGTTACTTTTATTGGCTCTGGGAATTCTCCTTTTGCTTTCATCTGCAGTTTTTCACCTTCGATACCCAACATTTTTGCAATTGATGGACCATGAATATCAACATCCAATATTCCCACCTTATTTCCTTTTAAGGCAAGCCCATAAGCTACATTAACTGAAACAGTGCTTTTGCCTACTCCACCCTTACCGCTAATTACAATCAGCTTATTTTTGATCCTACCCAAATTTTCTTCTATCCTAATTTCTTCTTTTGTCTTTTCCGGTTTTTTAAAATCAACAGGTTCCATTTTTCCTCCACATCATTTCGATGTTTTTATTATCTTTTATAAATTTAAATTTAACTAATCTTTTACTAAAGGCAAATAAAATTTCTAGCTTTAGTTGTCTATGAAATTGTAATTCTGAATAAT
>CAXCCM010000049.1:0-10151 GCA_963981005.1 uncultured bacterium
AATTTGCCAGATGTTGTAACTTCTGCAACTCCTTTAGGTGTGGTAAAAGCATTACGTGACACGACACAAATAAGTAGCGATATGGCAAATACTGTTATGGATAATTTAACCGGCATGAACACACTTCAAGATCTCTTTTGGGGAAATATTGGTGGAGTTATCGGTGAAGTTTCTGCTGCCGCACTTCTTATTGGAGCCGCATATCTTGCTTGGAAACATATAATTGAATGGAGAATTCCTGTTAGTTATATTGGAACCGTATTTGTTCTTATATATATGTTCGGTGGAATCAACGGAATGTTCTCAGCGTCTATTATGCTTCCAATATTCCACATTCTTTCTGGTGGTCTCATACTTGGTGCATTCTTCATGGCAACAGATATGGTTACCTCACCTGTTACAAAAAAGGGAAGACTAATTTTTGGTATGGGTTGCGGAATTCTTACTGTTGTTATCAGGCTTATCGGAGGTTACCCGGAAGGTGTCTCATATTCAATTCTTCTTATGAATATTGCAGTTCCATTGATAGATAGATATACTATTCCCAAACCATTTGGGGAGGTAAAAAAATGAAATATTACATAAAATTAGGTTTTGTACTTTTTATTATTACAGCAATCGCAAGTGGTGTTTTAGCATACTTAAATACGATCACTCAACCAATTATCGAAGAGAATCAACGTGTTGCACAAGAAAAAGCAAGAAAGGAAGTTCTTCCTTCTGCTGTTACTTTTGAAGAAGTAGTTGGCGAGCTCACATATCATATTGGAAAAGATACTGATGAACAAGTTGTGGGTTACACTTTTGTAGCATCTCTTTACGGTTATAGCGGTGATGTTAAAACAATGGTGGGAATTAATACTGATCTGATTATAGAAAAGATCAAAGTTATATCTCAGGCAGAAACACCTGGGTTAGGTGCAAATTGCGAAAAGCTTGAATTCCAAGCTCAATTCAGTGGAAAACAAAAAGCTGAAATGAAAGTTGATAAAGATGGTGGTACTATTGTTAGTTTAACCGGTGCAACTATTACAACACGAACTATTGCAAATTCAATTAGATCTGCTATGGATAAACTTAATATTCCTACAGAAGAGACTGATGGGGAGGTTGAATAATGACTTTATTTAAAGAATTCACAAAAGGATTCATTAAAGAAAATCCAGTATTTGTGATGGCATTAGGACTCTGCCCCACACTTGCAGTTACATCCTCAGTTGTGAATGCGATAGGAATGGGATTAGCAGCAACTTTCGTACTGGTCTTTTCTAATATATTTATTTCACTCATTAAAAATCTAATCCCATCAAAAATTAGAATTCCTGCATATATCGTGGTTATTGCATCATTTGTAACTATTGTTGATATGATGATGCATGCATATCTTCCGGCGATACATAAAAGTTTGGGGTTATTCATTCCGCTTATAGTTGTTAACTGTATAATTTTAGGTAGAGCGGAGGCTTTTGCCAGCAAGAACAATGTTCTTAGATCTGTTGTTGATGGATTAGGAATGGGATTTGGATTTACCTTAGCATTAGTTGTTATCGGTGGTATTCGTGAAGTATTGGGTGCTGGACAATTCCTAGGAATTAACGTTTTACCTGAATCTTATCAACCAATGCTCGTAGCCATATTAGCACCTGGTGCATTTATCGTAATGGGTTTGTTGATGGGTTTAATGAATTTAAAGAAGAAGAAATAGGAGATATAGATGGAATTTGTTGGAAAAATACTTTTCATGGCAGTAATGGCCATCTTCGTTCAAAACTTTGTGTTAATGAGATTCTTAGGATTATGCCCTTACATTGGTGTCTCCAAAAAATTGGATTCCGCCTTAGGAATGGGAATGGCTGTAATCTTTGTGATGACAATGGCATCTACATTTACATGGCTAATTCATACATATCTTTTGGTTCCTCTGCATATTGAATTTTTACAAACGATTGCATTCATTCTTACAATTGCATCGCTTGTACAGCTTGTAGAGATGGTAATTCAAAAAACAGCACCTGCACTTTACAAATCGTTGGGAGTTTTCCTTCCTCTTATTACAACAAATTGTGCTGTACTTGGTGTAGCAATTTTAAACATTCAATCTGAATACAACTTTATACTTGCAATATTAAACGGATTATTTGCAGGAATTGGTTTTACACTTGTACTAATTTTAATGGCTGGCATTAGGGAACGTTTGGAACGTGCTGAATTACCAGTTAGCATGAAGGGAATGCCTATTTCAATGATAGTTGCCGGAAGCATGGCACTTGCTTTCTTAGGCTTTTCCGGTCTCAAATTTTAGGGGGAAATTTAATGTCGATATTACTTTATTCAGTATTAACCTTAGGTGCTTTGGGACTTATTTATGGTTTAGGTTTAGCATTCGCCTCTAAAAAATTCCATGTTGAGATTGACCCGAAAATTGAGGACATAAACGAGATCTTACCAAGTGCTAATTGTGGTGCTTGCGGATATCCTGGTTGTGCAGCTTACGCAGAAGCAGTTGTAGAAAAAGGTGCAGAGATAAATCTCTGTGCTCCAGGTGGAGATGATGTAATCAAAAACATTGCCGAGATTATGGGAATGGAAGCCACAACAGCAGATAGAAAAGTTGCTATTATACATTGCCAGAGCGGAGGAAAAGACAATACAAACTTTAAATATAATTATCAGGGAATAGAAACTTGTAAAGCAGCGATCTTAGTTTCGGGTGGACCAAACGCATGTAATTATGGTTGTGTTTACCAATATGATTGTGTGCGAGCTTGTAAATTTGATGCAATGCACATTGATGATAATGGAATGATAATTGTTAATAATGATAATTGTACAGGTTGTGGAGCATGTGCAATTGCCTGTCCAAGAGATCTTATTGAAATGGTTTCAATAAAAAAACGTGTTCATATTCTTTGCGCTTCACACGATAAAGGTGCTGTTTCGCGGAAAGCTTGTGGAAATAATACTGCTTGTATTGCCTGTACACTGTGTGTAAAGAAATGTCCGGTGGATGCAATAACAATGGATAACAATTTAGCAATAATAGATTACGATAAGTGTATTGTTTGCGGAATGTGTGCTGATGTTTGCCCAACTGCCGCCATTTTTGATCCATTAAAAGAAGTTCGTGCTCAGAAAAAAGCAGCTGCAAAAGCAAAGGCAGAAGCTATCAAAAAGAGACTTGAAGAGCAAAAAGCTAATGAGAATAAGGAAGAAAAATAATTTTTTATGATGAGCTTTTTTGAAGATCTAACTGAAAAGCGACTAAGAAAAAAAGGACAAAAGCTTCTAATTAGAAATGACTTTAAAAAAGCTCATTTACTTTTTCAAAAAGCTATACTCCTTAACAATTCAGTGGAAAACAAATTTAACCTTGCTGTAACCCTACTTTCTCTTTCCGAATATTCCAATGCAGAAAAATATCTAGAAAATATTTATGCTGAGTATCCGGAGAATGAGTTGAATTTGCTTGCATTAGCAGAATGTAGTATTATGCAAAAGAAATGGGATGAAGCAATTAAGTTTTATACAGAAGCAGTTAGTTTATTTCCAAATAAAAAAGCTTATAATCAGTATCTAGAAATCGCAAAGGATGTTGTTGCTCGAGAAAAATATGTAAAAGCAAAAGAATTATTCAATGATGCTACGGTGCAACTCCAACAAAAAAACGATAAAAAGGCTCTTAATATACTTATGCAAGCCCACGATTTTTTCCCACAAGATGCAACAATAATTAATAATATTGCTACGCTTTATATAATGCTGAAAGATTATAATAAAGCATACAATTTTGCCATGAAAGCTGTAGCATTAAAACCAGATGATCCTAGATTCCAAACTAATATAAAGATTACAAAAAGAAAACTTAGGAAAAAATGAGTACTTTTTCAAAAAGATAACATTCAAAATCTAGTATTGACAAAAGAAAAAGTATTTTAAAAGTTAGGAAAGTATAAAATGAAGACTCCGGGAGCTTTAATGAGAAGAACTTTCATATTATTTTTTTTAATATTTATCAGCCTTTTAAATGCAAATTACCTTATCGATGTATATCATAAAGATTATGGAGTGATAGACAGAACGGTATTGGTATTTGATACTAGACCAGACTACGAGATATTAAAACACGAATCGGACCTCCAGATAAATCTTTCAGGATGCCGAAAAGATGCATCATTACGGGAATCAAATATAACAAACAGTAAAGTGATAACAGGTTTAAATTATCTAGTTACAAAAGACAAGGTTAGCGTCTCGATAGGTATAAACACTTCACAATTGTTAATAACCGGTGAGATTTATAAAGTGGAAGGTATGGAGTTACAGGGAGATGTTTTCAAACTTGTGCTGGATATCTTTATTTCAACAGATCCTCAAACACTTTCTGAGCTTACAAGTTACGCACAATTTTATGAGAAAACAGGTGATGCAAAATTAGCTAAAGAGTATAATGATAAAGTTGTTGGACTTCATAATGAATTAAAATCTCAGCAGAAGATAACAGATACAGATCCTACGCAAGCTGTTACAAAAAAAGAATCGGTTAAAGTTGTTAATATTGTAAAATCTGATTTCCAAAATTTTGTTTCAAAACTTAATTTTAAACTTATTGGAATTATTCTAAGCGCTTTAATTCTGATGGTTATAGTAATATTTCTAATTATAAAATTATCCCGCAAGAAAACCTCTTCCTTTAAAACAGATAATGATAGCTTACGCCCTTCCGATGGTTTCGCTGATATTGAGTATTTGAAGGAATTAGCCAAAAATCTTGCTTCAAAAGATTGGGAAGTTGAAGAAATTGCTAAAGAATTAGAACTTCCTTTGGAAACAATTCAAAGGATTATTGCTCCTGACCTTGAACAAGAATTAGAACATATGTAATATTATTTATATAAAAAAGCCATCCGGAAATTTGCGGATGGCTTTTTTGTTTAATGCTATGATTAAGGAAAATAATTGACGCATTTCTTGTTACTTGAATATTCGAGTTTGACATTAATAAAAAATGGAGGATAACTTATGAATAAAATTCGTTTTATCTTAATTACAATTATTTTACTCATTTCTATCAATACACTTTGGGGCCAATCAGTAGCAAAATGGCATACATCTATGGGAGATTTTGAAGTTACACTACGCGAAGATCTAGTTCCAATCACTGTTGGAAATTTTGTAGATCTTACAAATTCCAATTTTTATGATAACCTGATCTTTCATCGTGTTATCAGCGATTTTATGATACAAGATGGTTGCCCTTTGGGAACAGGATATGGTAATCCCGGATATACAATTCCAGATGAATTTCATCCTGACTTAGATTATAATGAACCTTATGTACTTGGTATGGCAAATGCAGGTCCTAATACCGGTGGTTCCCAATATTTCATTACAGTAGAACCTACTCCTTGGCTAAATGGTGCTCATTCAATCTTTGGTCATGTAACTTTGGGCTCCGATATTGTAGAAAATATTAGCGAAGTTCCAACAAATGCCAACAACAAACCATTAACAGATGTAGTTATAGATAGCATTAGAATAATGACTCCGCAACTTGATAGTTACTTACCAATTGAAGATACACTTTATGTAAATGCTGGTGAAGCAATGGCCTTTGCTTTGGTTTGTAGTGATGAAAACATTACTTATTCATGGTATATTAATGATGAACTACAAGCTGGAACAAGCTTTGTATTTAATTATACACCAACTGAAAATGGCTGGCATGAAGTAACGGGAGTTGTTTCCAATGAAAATTATGATCTGCCAAAAGTGTGGTGGGTAAATGTTACTGGCGGAACAGGAATAAATAACGATATCGTAAACAGCAAAGCCGTTTTATATCAGAATATTCCAAATCCATTTAACCCAGAAACAAGCATAAAATTTAGTTTAGTACAATCTGGGCATTCTTTATTGGAAATTTACAACATAAAAGGACAACTTATAAAAACTCTTGTAAATAATGATCTCGTGGCAGGAGAGCACAGTTTTATTTGGAATGGAAAGAATGAAAAAGGTGATCAAGTTGCCTCGGGGATATATCTTTATAATTTAAGGACACAAGATATTTCCATACAGAAAAAAGCTATTTTACTTAAATAGGGATTAAAATGAGAATTGCCATAATTGGATTTGGTGCAGCTGCGATAGGTTTTATTGAAAAGATAAAAGACAGTAACAACGAAATTCATATTTTTGAAAAAAGCAAAGATATTTATTCTTCCAGTATTTCCGGAATTCGTGCGGATGGTAAACTTTTTGTCTCTAAAGAAATGGGTGGAGATATTGAAGTAGATCTGAAGTTGCAGGAAAAACTGGTTGAGTATTACATAAGTAAAACTGAAGATAGAAAATTTGAGACCGGAAGCTCTTTTACAAATAGAGAATTTTATAAACAATTTTATGCAAAGGGCTTCCAACCCATCTTATCTGAATTTTTTCATTTAGGGACAGATCAATTAAAACAGATTTTATATACGATATATGAAGATTTCAAAACACATAAGAACATACATTTCCATTTTAATGAAAATATAAAAGATCTAGAAGTATTGCCCGGAAAAGTTTTGCTGAATAAAGATGATGCGTTTGATAAGGTTGTGGTTGCAGTTGGCAGAAGTGGACATAAACTAATTAAGACAATCATCAATAAATTCCCGGATGTTGTAACCGATAACACAATGGTCGATATGGGAGTTCGTTTTGAGCTTCCAAACCATATTGTAGAAGAACTGAACAAAGAAATGTATGAATTCAAAGTTAAATACAAAAGTAAAACTGGATATATGGTTCGCACTTTCTGTAATAATCCAAGTGGATTTGTTGTAACAGAAAATTACGGAGATTTTGCAACCGTGAATGGCCACTCTAAACTTAAAGAAAAATCTAAGAATACAAACTTTGCGATTCTTACTTCTGTTAAACTCACACATCCGTTTAATGATCCTATAGGTTATGGCTCTCATATTGCAAAATTATTCAATCTTTTGGCAGGTGAGAGAAAAGTAATCTTACAAACTTATAAAAATTTTAAATCTTCTAAAAGAACAAAACATTTGTACCGCGTTGAGCCAACATTAGAAAAAGAAGATTTCATCCTTGGTGATATCAACCTGGCTTTCCCTCGCAGGATTGCCGAGAGCATAATAGATTTTATTGAGAACCTGAATGTGGTTGTTCCTGGAATTGCCAATGGTGACAACCTGCTTTACGCCCCGGAAATCAAATTTTATTCTAATAAACTTAGCAACGATAAATTTGATGATTTGAAATTTGTTGGTGATTGCTCAGGTGGCACGAGATCAATTATTTATGCAACTGCACATGGGTGGTTAATGGCAGAAAGACTTATGAATCAGTAACTTATTTGGAAGAACATCTTTTTTTTAGGAGGATAAATGAATAAATTATTCATTCCAATTCTACTATTTTTAGTGATTTCCTGCGTAATAAATATTGGTGATGTAAATCAACGTCATGGAGAGTTAAATAAAGAGTGTAAAAAACTACTGAAGAAAAATAAAGAAGTAGTTTTTGCTACAATGCAAAAATTAGAAATGGAAAATCCGGAAAGAGTTGTCGCAACCAGTGATTCAACAGAAACTGCATATTTTTATAAGCGTTACATTAAAAAACGAAAAAATAGATTTTATGATGAAGTTATTCTAGATTTCAAAAATGATGTTTTAGTAAAATTTAAAGTTGATCTAGTTCGTTAATAAATTAACCGTATAGGAAAACAATTATGAGTAAAATCTCACATGTAATCAAACGTAGTGGCGCCATCGTCACATTTAAAAAAGAAAGAATTTCCAATGCAATTTTTAGAGCCGCTGTGGCAGTTGGCGGACGTGATAAACAAGCAGCTGATAAATTAGCAGATGAAGTGGTTAACATCCTTAACAAAAATTATTCTGATGAGAAAATTCCATGCATAGAAAACATTCAAGATATTGTTGAAAAAGTATTAATTAAAAATGGACATTCACAGGTTGCAAAAGCGTATATTATTTATAGAAATAGTAATATTCAAGGTAGGAAGGAAAAGGTAACGAAAGCCTCTTCCCCATCCGAAAATATTCCATGGCACAAGATCTGGAAGATCCTGGATTGGTCAGTAACTAATAACCTACAAACAATAAATGCATTGAACAAAAGAGTTGAAAATGGTGAATTTCCACATATAGTTCATGAATCTGAAACTGCTTATGCCGATGAAGTTGCAATGGCGGCAGAGCTGATTTCCAATAGAATTGATAAATTGAAAATGGTTCTGATTACAGGTCCTTCATCATCCGGGAAAACAACCACCACAATAAAACTTGAAGAACACCTTAATAAATTAGGCTACAAATTCAAAATGTTCGCGGTTGATAATTATTTTTATGATCTGGCAATGCATCCGATAGATGAATTTGGAGATTACGATTTTGAGACTCCTCAAGCACTAGATCTAGAATTGATTAATGAGCATATTAGCAAGCTCTGCAATGGTGAAGAAGTTATTCTGCCATTTTATGATTTTAAAACTGGAACCAGATTTTTAGATCGTACTCCAATGAAATTAGAAGAAAACGAAATTTTACTTATCGACAGTCTGCACGGACTTTATCCCGAAATGACCAAATCTATTGATGATGTTCATAAATTCAAATTATACCTTGAGCCAATGTTCCAGATCAAAGATAGTAATGGAAAATATCTGCGATGGACTGATTTCAGGTTAATTCGAAGAATGTTACGTGATTCTATTCATCGTGCTTATAATCCTACTCAAACTCTTGAGCACTGGCATTATGTTCGTTCCAGTGAGGTTCGTCATATTATTCCTTACCTTAATTCTGCTGATTACATTATTAATAGTGCAATGCCTTATGAGCTTCCAATTTATAAAGCAAGACTCGGTAAAGATTTTGAAAAATGGACAGAAGAATATAAAGATGACGAATTAAAAAAAGATGCATTTTTGCGTGCTTCACGCATTAATAATTTCATGCAACAAATTGTTGGGTTTAGTGACGAATCTGCAATTCCACAAGATTCTGTTATTAGAGAATTTATCGGAGGGAGTACTCATAAATATTAATTAAATTTGACATAACATTATATGTTTTACAAATATGAATTAAAATTCATTATGGAGGGGAAATGAAGAAAATAGTTATATTATTTGTTTTATTATTTTTATTTATATCTGTTTTATTCTCTTTTGAAGAATTGCTTCTCAATCGAGATGAAATTATTCAAATACCAGAGGAGTTTCGAAATAAAATTGAATGTGGATATTTGATTCGAAATATCAGCAGCAAAATGCAGCAACTTAATGATGGTGTAAGAAACGACAAAACTGAATTTGCACAGGTCATTCTTTATTTTACTGAATATCCTTCAACTGCTATAATTAGCAAACTTAAGGATAAAGGAGTTAAATGCTACCTTGATTCATGGGTTCCACCACTTAAGAATCATCCCAATGGATTTATTATTGCTTCAATACCAACTGAAAGTTTCATAGAGGTTCTTTCAACAGAAGCAATCGTTAGAGTTGCTAGTGCCGAAAAAAAACTATATGCTCAAAATAATAGTGGATATGCTGCGATAAATGCCAATGACGTTTGGACGGCTGGCTGGGATGGTACTGGTGTAGAGGTTGCTGTTCTCGATTCTGGGCTTGATTCATTTTATGATGGAACAGATATACCTTCCACGTATGATAGAAAAGATTATTCAGATTATCCTTCTCTTGATGACAATGTTGAAAATACACATGGCAGAACCGGTCATGGAACTCATGTTACTGGTTCTGTATTAGGAAGAGGAAGTTTATCATCATCAAATACAGGAAATGGAGGAGGAGCATATTCCGGTGTTGCTCCTGATGCTGATCTTTGTTTCCTTAAAATAGAAAGCGATGCTTCTGGTGGTGCTTCAAATGCTGCAATAAATGCTGCTTTAGATGCTGCAGTAAGCACTTATAACTCTAATGTTATTACGATGAGTTATGGTGGATGGAGTACGTATCATGATGGCTCCGATGATATGTGCCAAAAAGCTGATTGGTGTTATGACCAAGGTGTTCCCGTTTTTATGTCAGCTGGTAATGATGCTAACGATTATAGGCACTATTCCGCTACTGTCCCAGCAAACAGTAC
>CAXCCM010000050.1:0-10100 GCA_963981005.1 uncultured bacterium
CAATAAACCCAGATATAATGAATACACCTAACCCAATTTCTGTGCGATAGGCAAAATTCTGAAGCCATTTATTCATTGTAAACCAGGTAATTGGCCATGCTACAATATTTGCAATAATCACTAGTCTTGTAAAATCTTTAGAAAGAAGCAAAATAATCTCTCCAACAGAAGATCCCATAACTTTGCGTACACCAATTTCTTTTATCCTTCTTTCTGTGGCGTAAGAAGCTAATCCGAATAATCCTAGACTTGCAATGACTATCGCCAAGAACGTGAAGTACATAAATGTTGTAGCCAGATTTCTTTCTTGTTTATGAATTTCATTGAAATGCTCATCAAGAAAACTATAATCAAATGGCATATTGGGGAACATCTCCTTCCACTCATTTTCGATCTTATCAAGAACAGCAAACACATTTGTCGGTTCAATTCTTACTGAGATAAAATTCCTATAATCCGGAGCATAATTCAGGGTCATTGGCTCAATCTTGTCTCGTAATGGATTTACATGAAAATCTTCTACAACTCCGATGATTGTTACGGGTACCATTTCATCATTTTCCTTAACAAAAGGATCTTTAAATGTTTTTCCTATCGGATCTTCCCAACCAACATCTTTCACCAGAGTTTCATTCACGATAACATTTCTTCCCTCATTCTCATATTCAGTTGAGAAATTTCTACCCTCTTTTAACTTTAAGCCAAATGTTTCTATGAATTCTGTATCAATTCCCATTGTTTTCATTAGCCAGGGTTTTTCTTCGCTAAAACCTTCAGGGAAAAAACCATGTCCTTCGCTCGCTCCTGCTCCGGGAAAATTTGAAGAAATTGAAACATTGGAAATTCCTGAAGTATTTTGCAGTTTCTCTTTTAAAACAACTGATTCTTCTTCCACGGCATCTCCGCGTAGTGTCATAACAAGAACATGATCTTTATCAAACCCCAGTTTCTTATTTTGATAGTGCATTAGTTGTTTATTGATGATGCCTGTGCTGCAAATGAGAGTTATTGAAATAGTGAATTGGAATACTACTAAAATATTTCTGAGATAGGATTTTTTGTAACCGGATGTTACATTACCCTGTATAATTGAAATGGGATTTAAAGCAGACAAATAAATGGCCGGGTAGAATCCTGAAAGTAATGCCATTGTTAATAGGAATAGAATTCCGGTAGCAAATAACTTCCATTGTACAAGAAAATTGAATACGAGTTCTAATCCAATTAATTTATTAAAAACAGGATGTAATATCTCAATCAATACTAACGAGATCAAAGCTGAGAATAGTGTTATGATCACTGATTCCAACAAAAATTGAGTGATGAGTTTCTTCCTACCTGCACCAACGATTTTACGTACACCTATCTCTTTTGCACGTAAAGTATAATGCGCTGTTGTTAAGTTAATGAAGTTAATGTAAGCAATAATTAGAATAAATAGTGCAATTAAAGAAAAAACATAAACATAGGTTATGCTACCATCGTTACCATGATTATATGAGAGATCGGAATATAGATGAATGTCGGTAACTGATTCCAGATGAAGTAAAAATTCCATTCCGGTCGTTTCCAGATTAATTCCCATTTTCTCCATTGCCAGGTTATTAATTTTGCTTTCAAATGCTTCAGAATCAGTATCTTCTTTCAAGCGAATATAATTATAACCACTGAAAGAACCCCAGTTTTGTGGAATGTCCTCAACTTCAGGGCTATGAATAAGAGCATTTAACTGTAAGTGAGAGTTAGTTGGGATATCTGTACAAACGCCTGTAACTGTAAGTTCCTGTGTATCATTTAATAATATTGTTTTACCAATAGGATCATCATCATGAAAATATTTCTTTGCCAGAGTCTTAGTGAGAACTATGCTATTTGGTTCTGTGAGAACTTGTTCCTTCTCTCCTCTTAATAATTCGTAATCAAAAACTTTAAAAAAATCTGGAGTAGCAGAAGATATTGAGCTTTCAAAGAATTGTTTATCACCGAACTTCAAAACAGATTTATCACTTCCTCCAAAAACCATTGTAGCTGCTTCTATCTCCGGATAATCTTGTTTCAAAGCTGCTGGCAATGCAGCCATTGAAACTGCATATTCAAGTGGTTGCCCTGCCAATGTTCCTCGAACTACAACACGGTAAAGGTCTTTATAGTTCTTGTGAAATTTGTCGAAGCTGACTTCATTTATTATAAAAGAGGCAATAAGAAAACACACGGTAATACTTATTGCCAGACCAAGGATATTTATTATTGATAACGTTCTATTCTTCCAGATATTTCTGAATGCGATCTTAAGATAATTTTTTAACATTCTTCTTTTCCTCTATCTATTAATTTATTACATAATAAGCAATTAATATGCCAATTGAGTAAGGATAAGATAAATAAGAAGATAGGTTGTAAACTAATGTGGTTAAACGTCCGCATGCGGACATCTGACGTTCTCATGCGGACATGTTAATTTAATACAATATCTATTACTTTTCCTCTCAATTCAGGAAATGGAATCAGCTTAGAGATCATGTACAAGAGAATCAAGAAGAGATGACATCGTTTCTCCTTCCTTTCGAAGCTGATTTCTTGAGAATTAATCAGTTCGACATCGTTTTTGCCTGCCGTCAAAAGCCCTGTCGTTACTCATATTTAAGCGCATCTACCGGATTGGAATTTGCTGCTTTTATTGTTTGATAACCTATAATTAGTAATGCAAGAGCAAGAGTTGCCAGACCTGGCAGAACAAAAATCCAGATATTTAACTTGATTCTATAAGGGAAGTTACGAAGCAGCAATTCCATTAAAAAGAATGCAATAACCCAAGCGATTGCATTTGCGATAAGAATTGATTTCATGAAATTTGAAGTTAGTAATTTCACAATTTGCTTTACAGATGCACCATGTACTTTTCTAATTCCTATTTCCTTAGTTTTCTGTTCAGTTAGATACGATGAAAGACCAAACAAACCCATACTCGAAATGATGATTGCTATAACTGCAAAACTACTTAATAGTAGTTCTAAACGTTTAGATTTTCCGTACATAGCTCCTATATCATCTTCTACGAAACCAAATTCAAACGGGAAATCAGGATTAAATTTCTTAGTGATCGCTTTAATCTCGGTAATAGTGTTTTGCATTTCTGAACTAGCGATTTTCATTGTTAAAAATCTATATCCCCAATTTGTTGTAGAACAGGAAATGAATAACGGATTGATTTTATTATTTAATGACATATAATGAAAATCTTTGATAACTCCGATAACTTTGTAAGATTCATTCCCGCGATAAATTGATTTCCCAATTGGATCCTCCATTTGCGTTACTTCTGCATATCTTTCATTAATAATAATGTTCGGTGAATTTACAGGATATTTTTCCGAGAAGAACTCACCACTTGCCATTTCAAGTTTCATTGTTTCAATGTAATCGTAATCTACATTTAAAGTTGTTACCAGAGGATTTAAATTTTCATCCATTCCATCCCATTTCCATCCTGAGCCGTTCATATAGCTCCCTGTTGGTAGTTGAGAAGATAGTGTAGCTATTAGAATATTACTTTTTTGAATAAGTTCATTTTTGAATATCTGATAGTTCTCCATTAAATCACCTTCCAGCTTTATGTATAAAAGGTGTTCTTTATCAAAGCCCAAATTCTTGTTTTTCATTAACTGTGTTTGCTTGAATATCACTATGATGATTATAATTAGAACAATAGACACAGTAAATTGGAATACTACTAGACTCTTTCGTTTATTTGATTTTGAACTGCTGAAAGTATTACCACTTTTTAATACTGATACAGGTTTGAATGCTGAAAGTATTACAGCTGGATATATTCCGGAGAGAATTCCTGTTAAGATCGTAATTGTAGGAATTCCCCATAACACAAATTTGTTTGAAAGACTGAATGAGATATCTCTATGTAGTATGTTTCCGAATACTGGTAGAAATACTTCTACTAATCCGAATGAAACAAAAAGAGCAAATATTGTTAAAATAACTGATTCACTAAAAAATTGCATCATGATTTGTTTCCTACTACCTCCTACTACTTTTCTAAGTCCAACTTCTGATGCTCTTTCACCTGAGCGTGCTGAAGATAAATTGATAAAATTAATACAGGCGATAACCAGAATAATAATAGCGATATAAGAAAACATAATAACCAATCCCAGATAGCCGTACAAGATCAAATGTAATCTTGAAAATGGATACAATGAGGCTTCTGTATCAGATTCATAAGAATCTTTGATACGATTCTTTATCTTTTCTTTCAGCTGTATATAGTTAGTTCCTTTAGCTAGTTGAACATAAGTTGTGTAAGATAGATTATACCAAGTCTTAGTTACATTTTCTTCCCATAGTTCATTCAGAAATTCCACAGGAACAAAGACATCAAATCGAATTGATGAGTTATCGGGTATGTTTTTGAATATCCCTGCAACCTTTAGATTATATTGATTATCAAAGAGAATTGTTGCACCTACAATATCCTTACCTTTATAATATTTCTCAGCGATATCTTCTGATATGAAAATTGTGTGAGGGTCGTATTTTGCCGCTTCTAAATCACCTTGAACAAAAGGAAATGAGAACATTTCGAAAACAGAAGGATCTGCAAATTTAATTCTCTCTTTGAAAGATGTATTATCATAAGCGATCAGATATTCAGCATAGCTGTTGTTTAATCTGGCAGAATTAATAATCTCGGGGTACTCTGTCTTTAGAACAGGACCTAAAGCAGGAACACTTCCGTATCCAAAACTTGTCCTCTCACCATAAGTGGTATAGTTTGTAACTAAAAAGAGTTCGTTAATATTCTCATTGAATTGGTCAAAAGTGATTTCTGTATTCACCCACATTAGAATAATAATGCATACAGCCATTCCCACAGCCAATCCGAATATATTGATAAATGAATAAAACTTATGTCTGAAAATGTTTCTTAATGCTATCTTGACATAATTTTTCAGCATATTTCCTCATTAATGTTAATCAGCTCGATATCGTTTTTGCCCGACGTCAAAAGCCGAGTCGTTATTCATATTTCAGCGCATCCACTGGGTTGGAACTTGCTGCTCTGATAGTTTGAAAGCTGATGGTGACAATTGCAATAAGTATTGATGAAACAATAGTTACTGCAAAAACTCCAGTACCCATATCTATTCTATAGGCGAAATTCTGTAGTAACTTGTTGATAATGTAATAGGCTAGAGGACAGGCAATTATATTTGCTATAATGATCCATTTGGTAAAATCTTTTGATAGAGTAAAAATAATATTTGGAACATCCGCTCCTAAAACCTTCCTGATCCCAATCTCTTTGGTTCGCTGTTGAGTCATAAAAGTGGATAAGCCAAACAGACCAAGGCAGGCCACAAAAATAGCAAAAGCTGTAAAAATTTTCAAGATTATTTCCATCTGCTGTTCGGCACGATACATCGCCTCATATTGTTCATCAAAAAATCTGAATTCATGTTTCTTTTCCGGATCGAATTTTGTTAAGGTTTGCTCCAGATACGAGATTGTATTTTCTGTATCAGCACCATTAATTCTTACAACAAGTGTTTCAGCATATTCCTTTATCAATAAGAACAGCATCGGTTCGATAGGGTCGTGAAGTGATTTAAAATGAAAATCCTTCATTACACCAATTATCTTCCCTTCCATCCCCCAAGCGGAAAATTTTGTATCGATCGGATCTACCAATCCCATTTGTCTGATAGCTTCCTGATTTAATACAAATCCAAAATTAGTTTCATCAGAAAATTCTTCAGAGAAGCTTCTACCTTCTGCCATTTCTATTTCGAATGTTTCAATAAAATCGTAATTTACAATATTGTAATGCACAAGGAATGTATCATCTTCCGGTTTCCCTTCCCATACAGAACCGGACATCGAATTCATTATTCTATGTGGAAGAGCCATAGTTGCAGAAACACTTTCCACTTCAGGATTTTTTAATAGTTCTTCTTTTAATTCATCATATTTATCAAATCCTCTGATATCAGTATATACAATTTGCTCTTTCTCAAAACCAAGTTTCTTATTTTTCATAAATTTCAATTGTTTAGAGATCATAAGTGTACCGATGATTAGAATGATAGATAATGACCACTGAGTAACAACCATTACTTTTCTGAATAACGAACCCTTGGAACCCGAGATCTGTGAACCCTTGAGTGCAGTGACGGGCTTGAAAGAGGAAAGCAGAAATGCAGGATAAATTCCTGTAAGAAATCCAATTATTAAAACAAAAACTATAAGACCAGATAACATGGTTGGATTTAATAAATACATTAATGATAAATCTTTAGCAGCGATATTATTAAACGCTGGCAAGAACAGCTCAACCATAACAAGCCCAATAACCAAAGAAATTAGAAGAAGTATCATAGATTCACCCAAGAATTGCCAGATCAATTGACTCCGTTGCGAACCAACTACTTTTCTTAAGCCAACTTCTTTGGCGCGTTTTGTATATCTGGCAGTGGTTAGACTTATAAAATTCACACTGGAGATCACAATGATGAAGATAGAAATAATGCTGAATAAAATAATGTATCGGAAATCTCCCATTCCACTCATATCAGCTACAAAACCAACAGAGAGTAGATGTGTCTGAAAGATCGGTTGTAAATATAGTTCAGAAGCTGTACCTTCATCCTTATCTTTTAAGTAATTCCGGATCTTTTCAGACATTTGTATATCATCAGTATTTTCTGATAATTGCAAGTAAGTGTAAATCGAATTACTGCCCCACTGATCAAGATCCGGGTTTCTATCGACCATTATTTGGAATGGAAGCAGATAATCGAATGATATATGGGAATTTTCTGGAACATCATTAATAATGGCAGTTATTTCAAAATTATTGTTGTAAAGTGAAATATTTCTGCCTAATGCTTCCTCATCTTTAAAAAGTTTTTTCGCAGTACCTTCTGTTATTACAATAGATTTTTTTGAAGAAAGTGGTTCCTGATCACCCTTAATAATTGGAAAACTGAACATCTTTAAAAAATCTTCATCAGCAAAGGCTCCCATAATTTCAGAAAATACTTTATCATCAACTTTAAAATCTTGTGCATAACTATCATTATATCTGGTTGCACCAACGATTTCCGGGAAATCTCCTTTTATTGATTCTGCCAACGGTACAGGAGTTACTGCAACCTGCATACTTTGTGATGAATAACTTTGGTTTTCTAGAACGCGATAAATATTTTCTCCATTTTCATGAAATTGATCAAAACTGATCTCATCAAAGATCCAAAGTGAAAGCAATATTCCACAGGCTAACCCAATTGCCATACCGACAATATTTATAAGTGAAAACACCTTTTGTCTCATCAGATTTCTTAGCGCGATCTTTAAATAATTTTTTAGCATATTTTCCTCTATTAAAATTTATCAGTTTGACATCGTTTTTGTCTGACGTCAAAAGCCGATTTCTTATTCATAATTCAAAGCTTTCACCGGATTCTTATTCGCAGCATTTACTGCCAGATAGCTGACAGTAGTTACAGCAATTAGAAGCGTAATCAATCCAGAGAGCATGAAATATCCAATTTTCATATCAATGTGATAAGCAAAATTCTGTAGCCAGCTTTTCATGATGAGATAAGCAATTGGCCAGGCAATGATATTGGCAAATACAACCCACTTGGTAAATTGTTTTAGCAAGATCGAAACTATACTGGGTACTGATGCACCCAGAACTTTTCGTACACCGATCTCCTTAGTTTTCTGTTCAGCTGTGAAAGCTGCCAGTCCAAATAAACCAAGGCAGGCAATAAAGATAGCCAAAACTGCAAAAATACTGAAGAATTGCCCAGTTCGCTGTTCTGACCTGTGCAGATTATCGAAAAAAGAATCCATAAAGAAATATTCAAACGGTTGATCTCCCGAGAACTCATTCCATTTAGCTTCGATGAATTCCAGGGTTGCCGCTACATTCTGTGGTTGAATACGTACAGCCAGATAATGATCATAAGCTGAACCGGGATGTAACATGATCAATGGATCGATCTCTTGATGTAGGGAAGAGATGTGAAAATCTTCTACAACTCCAATTATAGTAATCGCATCTTCTGAGTTCGGTACAAAAATCTTTTTGCCAATAGCATCAGTGTATCCCAAACGCTTTACAGCTGTTGTATTAACAATAACATTGTCATCGTCGGAATGAATATCTTCCGAAAAATAACGTCCTGCAACCAATTTAATTCCCATTGCATCCAGGTAATCATAGTCTCCACAAAGCAGTTTCAAATCCAGGAGCTCTTCCGGAGCTGAGTCTTCGGCTATGAAACTTTGGCCACCAACTGCTGTACCCGGAATATGATAGGTAGCACTGGCATATTGGATTGCCGGATTCTTGAGCAGTTCTGCTTTAAATGTAGGTATATCATCTCCAATTATGCTGGCTCTATCAATGATCAGAAGCTGCTCTTTATCAAAACCCAGTTTCTTATTTTTTAGGTAATTCATTTGGTGGTAGGCAATTATAGTACACACAATAACCAGAATGGAAATGGAAAATTGGAATAGCACCAGCACATTGCGGAACCAGGTTTTGTTTTTACCGCTGAACAAACTTCCCTTAAGAACCGATAGAATTTTAAATGAAGCCAGCGAAACTGCCGAATAACCACCAGACATCAAGCCCACAACAATTACCATAAGCATTAGAATTGGAATTGTAGCAACACCAGCAAAATTTATATCCAGAGCTTTATCTGTAAAGTTATTGAAATAAGGCAATAGTATCTCGATAAATACCACTGCAATAAACATTGCGCATAATGTTATCAATATCGATTCCATTAAGAATTGACGGATGAGACTTCTTTTACTTGAACCAAAAACTTTACGCATTCCTATCTCTTTGGCTCGAATTGCTGAGCGAGCTGTAGTAAGGTTCATAAAGTTGATGCAGGCTACGAATAGAATAAAAAAACCAATCACAGCAAAAAGATATACATAGCGAATATCACCGACTTTACCAACACTCTCCTTAGTAGTACTGCGAAGGTAAATATCTCTGAGTGGAGTAGCATAATAACCAGTTCTGTTTCCAAGTGCTTCCCATTCTTCTCGCTCCATACCCATTATTTGTGTGAATGCAACAGCTTTTTTCCGACGGACCAGCTCGTTGATTTTGGGAAGTACCACTTCAATGTTTGTACCTTCTCTAATTTTGAAATAAGTATATATGTAATTACTCCAATATGAATTATCTGTAGCAGCTCTTGTGGAGATTAAGGAAGCCAGCATATCAAAACGCCAGTGGCTGTTAGCAGGCCAGGCTTCTACAATACCAACCACTTCTAAATCCCGTTCACCATCAAAGCTGAGAGTTTTGCCGATTGGATCAACATCTCCGAAATATTTTTGTGCAATTTCCCCTGTAATTACTAAAGTATTCTTACGAGTTAAAAGATCGGTGGGATCACCTGTGATCAGCGGAATTGTGAAAACATTAAAGATAGTAGAATCAGCATAAAAAATTCCATTTTCTAAAAAGTTAATATCATTATCTTTATAGGTAACCAGTTTATTTACAGCGTGCAGAAAACGGGCGGCACTTTCTATTTCCGGGATCTCAGCCATAATATCTGGTGCCAGCGGAGGGTTACATTTGATTTCACGACCTTCTTGATTACCAATTTTATAATCAAGGCCGGTAATGAAGATGCGGTCGGCATCTTGTTGGAAATTATCGAAACTCAATTCATCCTGGATCCACAAAAGGATTAGAATACTACAAGCAATTCCAATTGCCAGTCCAATAATATTAATTGCCGAAAATACTTTGTGTCTGAGAATGTTTCTTAATGCGACTTTAAAATAATTTTTTAGCATTTCTTCCTACTTTTCTATATTTATTTATGAAATTCATTTTTTATTCAGCTTCATCATTTCAATGATTTTGTCACCAATATCTATTGCAACTGGATGGTCGTAGTTCGATAATATTATATATGTGTATTGATTTTCCCAATCAATTCCCAAAAAGGCATTAACTCCAGCTGAAGCACCAAGCCATTTCGCAATACCATTATATGGATAGGGTTCGTCTTTTTCCCCTTCAAACCGATTTAAGA
>CAXCCM010000051.1:0-9904 GCA_963981005.1 uncultured bacterium
TCGTCCTAAGCCTATAATTTCAATTACTTCGTTTTTTTCATTCAAAATTGCACTATCTGTCCAGCTCAACCATTTCCATCCATCCTTAGTTTTTGCTCTTTGCTCTATATAGCAGGTGTAAGGTGGTTTAAACAGTTTCTTCATGGCAATTTCTGTTTTTTCTACATCATCTTTATGAACCAGAGGGATGAACTTTTTATTCAAAAGATCTTTATCGGATTTACCAAAAAATTTGCAATATGATGGACTTACATAAAGAAAACGTCCTTCTATATCTACTTTTACGATCATATCAGATTGATGTTCAACAAGACGCTTATATTTGCCTTCACTCGCTTTTAACGCTTCTTCTGCTTTCATAATATCAGTGATGTTACGATAAACAACACAAACTGAAGACACATTATTATGATCATCCATTATTGGGGATATGATAGAATTTGTATATACATTTTCTCCGTGCATTTCAGTTTTGTCGGTAACTTCCAAAACACTTTTTGTTTTGAAGACTGTGTCAATCCGCTTCATCCAGAGATGCATAAAATCCGGGATATGTCCCAAGCCATCTCTGATATTTTTACCAATAACATTTTCACGGGTTGTTCCAACATGATCTATAGCAGATTGATTTGCATAAAGGTAGTTATATTCCTTATCCCAGATCAGGATGCAGTCATTTGCAGATTCAAATGCGGTTTTAAAGCGCTCTTCACTCTCTTTTAACGCTTCTTCTGTTTCTTTTTGTTCAGCAATGTATTTTGATTTTTGAATATTCTGGTATGCAATTTTTGATAGTTGGTTGGCAAGTGTAAATAACACCTGTGCAATTTGCTCAAATTTTTTGCGTGACATTGCAGGAACCTCATGAAATGCTCTCAAAAAAGCAGACTCATCGGTACCAATCTTCTTTGCATATTGAATCATCTGATCTTCCGTCTGAGTTTCATCACGAACCTGGCCTATAAGCCAGTTTGCTATATGCTTTCCTTCAATAGAAATTCCGGCACCGGCATCCCAAAGTCCACCACTTAAGCAAGGTTGAATACTTGGTCCTTTGATACTTTGCTTTCCGACCTTCGCATCAGATTCATAACAATTTGCAAGACCCTTCTTTGTTTTTCGAATAATGTTATTGCACAAATATGTAAAGTTGCTTTCCTTAGTAATCGGAACTCCTGTAATATCTGTAATAATAGAAGCTACACCAGTTGCATTCGAAAATTCATCTTGTAGCTTTTGAATATCTTTTATGTTAAACAGATCTCTAAATGAAATATCTTTATACTCTTCCAATGAACTTTGCTTTATTTGAGATTTTTCTAAATCGGCAACTTTGCTTTTTAACTGATGATTTTCTTTTAAAAGCTGATCTCTTGTTTTTTCAGAATTCTTCATTTCTCACCTCGATCCTGTACAAATTAAATTATTTCAAATTTTTTATCTCTTCTGATAAATTTTGCAGCATTTATCGATCCTTCTGAATTCACTTTTAAATTTCTGGATAGGCACCTCAGCTTCACCTAATATTAAGTAACCACCTTTATTTAATGAACGATACAATTTATCGAAAATTCTTTCTTGGAATTCATTATTGAAATATATGAGAACATTTCTGCAAAGTATAATGTCAAAATTGCCGAACACACTTCCGGGAGGAGAATATCGTTTTCTATCCAGCAGATCAAAAAATGAGAAAGAAACCATATCTTTTATCTCTTTCTTCAAAGTGAACAGATCTGATCTCTCTATAAAATATTTTCTCAGCAGTCCTAATTTTATGTTTTTTACAGCATCCATATCAAACGTTGCTTTTTCTGCTTTCTTCAAAATCTCAGTATCGATATCTGTAGCAAATATGTGTGTATTGGGTTTTGTATTTTCTTTTTTAAAAAATTCATTGATGAGAATTGCAATTGAATATGGTTCTTCTCCGGAAGCACATCCGGCAGACCAGAAACGAATTGAGCTTTCTCTATTTGCTTCTTTTTTTTCAAAGAGTTTTGGTAGAAGAAATTTATTTGTATATTCCCATGTCAGGGAATTGCGGAAAAAACTACTTACATTAATTGTTAAAACATCTATCAGTTTGTCACATTCTTGTGGGTGCAAAATAATATAATCGTAATATTCTTCTAAGCTATCGCATTTGGTTGTGTATAATCTTTTTGTAATTCTCCTTTCAAGCATACTTAATCTGTTCCCTGAAAAATCAAAACCTCTTTGATCATGAAGAAAATTTAGAATCATATTAATTTTTTGTTTCATTATGTTACCTTTATCGAATGATTTAATTATATATTAAATGTCAATAATAATTTATTATATATAATAAATTTATTGTTGATATTATGGATTATTAAAAATGTATTTATCATGAGTGTTATCACAACCCAAAGATGTGTATAGCCTGCAGATAGGTAATTTACTACTTTCTATTTAGATAAATGTAAATCTTTAAGTAAAATAGGAATGGCTAGTTCAATACCATTTAATTTTAATTTCTTTAAAATTTCAAGATTCATTTGTGTTGTAACTTGAAAAGCTTTAGCCTTAGGATTCCTAAAGAATTTAATATCAACATCTTGCCATTCTTTAATCTCATATTGGTAATCAATTACGGTAGAGTAATCTGTAATATCATCAAACCGGATATAAATTGATTCATTTTTTACCTGATCATTAGTTCGTGCGGCTTCATCAATTATCGCAATTACCGATTCCACTTGTTCAGGTTTGGTTGCATGAGACAGATGTAATTTCCTTACAATTCTAAATTTTGTTCTACTGTACTCAATTTTTTCTATAGAGTGTTTTGAAAAAGTACTGTTTGGAACAGAATACGTACTTCCATATTTTCCCTCTACAAAGGTAGTTCGTATACCGATCTTCCTAATATATCCATTGATCTTTTTCTTAGATGGATCTAGAATGATAACTTCATCACCAATCGTGAATGGTCGTTGCACGAAAATAGTAATTCCACCAAAAAAATTGGCAACAACATCTTGAGCTGCAAGAGCAAAAGCCAATCCGCCAAGACCAAGTCCTGCCAAGATAGCTCCAACATTATAACCCGCATTATTAAGGCCCACAATAATGGCAATAGTCCACACAATTGTTCTTATACCAGATTTTAGCACAGGAAGAAGCATGTCGTCTACATCTGTATGTGATTTCTGGGATAGAGGAACTAAGTATTGCTCATGAAGTGAAATATATAACCTTGTTATAAGCCAGGCAACTATAAGCGTAAAAGAGAAACTAAATACACTTTCAAGCCACATTTTAGCACCTTCGGATATTGTTAAAGTGTTTACGCTAAGACGAATTCCAAATACAAGCAAAGCTGCAACAATCGGCTCTTCGATCTGGTTTATAATAATATCATCTAGTTGGGTTCTGGTTTTTCGGGTTAATAAACGAAAACCTCTGCTAATTATCCAGAATAATATCCTGCTCACAATAACTGAAGCTAAGATCAAACTAAATGCTATCAGCCATTCACCAATTGTATTTCCGTAATATGTTTTTTGAAAAAACTCGATCATCTTGTCTCCCTGATATCTCTTTTAATCTCGGCTTTAAAATTTTTACCAAATGAATATAGTTATTGCTGTTTGTCAAAATGTTTAGTTTTATTAACTATCTGCTTGATGTTTTATCTGCAAAATCTCTTTGACAAAAATATTCAATTTGTTTGTTAGAATTATAAAAAAATATAAAGAGGAAAAATGAAAAAATCTGACCATGCCGCATTACTTTTTAATGAGTATAATTGCGCTCAAAGTGTACTCACCGTTTTTGCTGAAGATCTTGGATTAAAAGAAGATAACTCAATTAAAATTGCTTTGGCATTTGGTGGTGGTTTGGCCGGAAACAAAAATATATGTGGAGCACTAACTGGTGCAATGATGGTTTTTGGTATGAAGTGTGGAATTAGCGAAAATGATGAATTACAAAAAGAGAAAGTTTATTCTCTTACAAATTCCCTCTTTGATGAATTCAAAAATAAAAATGGAACATTACTTTGCAGAGAACTTCTTGAAAATGACACCATAACAGGTGATGAAAAAAAAGAGCTTTGTACAAATTTTGTTAAAGAGGTTGTTGAAAGAACAGAAGCATTAATTAGTGATATTGATAGTTTATAGCTAATTGCTTCTTACCCTAAAGTAATATTGCAAACAATAAACAGGTTTGGCATCTGCCGAACCTGTTTATTTATATACTCTATTCTCTATGAATTTAACTCAAAATTATTTTACAAACTATAATAAAGATTCATCTCGAAAGGATGAGGTCGATTATTCACAGCAACAACCTCTTTCATTTTTTCATTTATCCAAGTATCAATAAGTTCTTTATTAAATACATCACCTGCTAAAAGATAATCGTAATCTTCTTTCAGTGATTCTAGTGCCTCTTCCAAACTGGTTGGAATTGAGTGTAATTTAGCCTGCTGTTCTTCACTCCATTTAAATACATTATCATCAAATGGACCATATCCGTTTTCCGGTGTTGGCATTATTTTATTCTTGATCCCGTCTAATCCTGCCATCAATAACGCACTCATTGCCAAATAATAGTTGCAAGTTCCATCACCTGTTCGGAACTCAATTCGCTTCATTTCTTTACTTGTTGCATATTTAGGAATTCGAATTGCTGCACTGCGGTTTGCAAGCCCGAAGAAAAGTTGTACAGGTGCTTCGAACCCTGGCAGTAAGCGTTTAAATGAGTTGGTGCTTGGGTTTGTAAAAGCAGTTAAGGAACGTCCGTGCTTTAATATTCCGCCAATAAAATAGAGAGCTTCATCGCTTAAATCGGCATAATTCCCTTTCTTATAGAAAATATTTTCACCCTCTTTCTTTAATTGGATATGAAAGTGCATTCCGCTTCCAGCTTCTTGATAAATTGGTTTTGGCATAAAGGTTGCTGTAAGCTCATTCTCTAATGCACAATTATGAATAATATCTTTTATGTACATCATCTTATCTGTGATCAAACCAAATTCTACAAGCTCAGTTTCAATCTCTTGCTGAGAAGATAATCCAACCTCGTGATGATGGTATCTTATAGGACAGCCGATATCCTCTATAAGCTGAACCATCTCTTCACGAACATCTGCATATTTATCGAATGGAACATCAATGTGATATCCCTTTCTGTTTGCTACAGCTGTTCCATCAACATCTTTATAACCGCCTGGAAGATCATTTTTATTTTCAGATGAAGTAAATTTAAAACCAGCAGAAGACTTTCCATTATTAATTATCGCTTCATTGAAGAGGTAAAATTCAAATTCAGGGATCCAGTATGATTCATCTGCAACACCTGTACTTTCCAAATATTTTTGAGCTCTTTTTGCTAGACTTCTTGGGTCTTTTCTCACACCAATTCTTGTATCTGCATCACAAATATAAGATAACATTCTAAGTGTTGGGTGGTGCGTAAAGGGATCTACAATTGCTGTTTCGATATCTGGCAGAAGGATCATATCTCCCGCTTCTACAGATTTCATTCCCGGAATACTTGAACCATCGAACGGAATTCCATTCTCCATTACATATTCAAGTTTTCTGGATGGACATGAAATATGATACCAGTTTCCTACAAGATCAGAATATTTCAGATCTAATGTTCGTATCTGATTTTCATCAATAATTTGTTTTACTTCTTGTAAATTCATAATTAATCTCCTAAGTGTCGGCTTCCCAATTTTATTGGGAAACGATAGCTTCTCTATTTTATTATTTTTATAAAGTTATTCCGGTTAAGAGCTTTAAGAAGAAATATAACGGTGGCATAATTATTGCACCAATAAGATTAAGCTTGAAAACAAATGAAATAGCAAAAATTATCATTAATAATTGAGCACCTTTTCTTTCTTGTGCTGTATATTTATAATACGCTTCATCAGATAAAAATCCACCCAAAATTTTAGATCCATCCATTGGTGGAATCGGAATCAGATTGAAAATACCCAAAGCCAAATTTATAAGAATTGCGTATACAAGCATACTTGTAAAGAATTGTGAAAACAGAGAACCTGAATAGAGGATATTTGGGTTCGCACTTTTTAAAAGATTAAACACAACCGAAAGAATTATTGCCATTACAAAGTTAGATACAGGTCCGGCAGCTGCGGTTATTGCCATATCTCTTTTTTGATTAACAAAATTGTAAGGATTCACAGGAACCGGTTTTGCCCAACCAATATGAGCAATGAACAACATGAGAAGTCCGAACGGATCTATATGTGAAATTGGATTCAAGGTTAATCTTCCTGCACGTTTTGCAGTATCATCACCTAAGAGGTATGCTACATAACCATGGCTAAATTCGTGTATAGTTAGTGTAATAAGTAGAATTGGAATTTGTATAATTAATCTATATATTGTATCCATTTATTTCCTCTTTTATTTTTTCATTGCAAAGATCAATTCATTCACGATTTTTTTGAATCAGGATGATTGAATAACTTTTACAAATCTACGTTTTCCAACCTTAATAACGCATTCTTCTGTAATTTCTTGGAAGATATCTGTGATCTTCTTGCCATCAATACTTACAGCATTTTGCTTTATCATTCTTCTGGCTTCTCCGCCAGATGCACAGGTTTTACTTTGAGTAAGAATATCAATTATTTTAGTTGCTCCAGAAATATTAAATTCAGGGATATCATCAGGAATATCTTTTTTTTTAAAAATTAGATTAAATTCATCTTCTGCCGATATAGCAACATCTTCACCATGATAAAGTGATACAATCTCTCTTGCTAAACGCTGCTTTATTATTTTTGGATTTATCTCATCATTTTTAAGCTGCTTTTCAATTTTCTCAATCTCATCCGGAGAAACTTTTGTGGCATAATTAAAATAATTAATTATCAATTCATCCGGTATAGACATCGTCTTCCCATATTTCTCTTTTGGTGTATCGAATACAGCAATATAATTATTAAGTGATTTGCTCATTTTCTCTTTGCCATCGGTTCCCATTAAAATTGGAGAAAGAATAGCAATTTGCTGGGGCTGTCCAAAATATTTCTGCATGTCACGTCCAGCCAATATATTAAATTTCTGTTCTGTTGCACCCAGTTCTACATCTGCTTCTATTGCAACAGAATCATAACTTTGCAAAATCGGGTACATAATCTCATGCAAGCCTAAAGTTTGTCCATTTTCATAACGCTTGCGGAAAGTATCGTGTGCCATGAACTGAGCCAGTGTAAATTTTCCCATCAGCTTTAGAACATCCGACATCGTCATATCACCAAACCATTCCGTCTGCATCCGAACTTCTGTTTTATCTCTATCGAGGACTGTGTATAACTGCTCCATATATTTTTCTGCATTCTTTAAAATTTTGTCTTTTGTGAGCGGAGGACGTGATTCGTCCTTGCCGGTCGGATCACCGATCTGTGCTGTAAAATCTCCAATAATTATCACGCCTGTATGCCCCATATCTTGGAATTCACGCATTTTTCTAATGGGAACAAGATGCCCGATATGCACATCGTAACCTGTTGGGTCTATTCCATATTTTATGCGAAGAGGTTTACCCGATTCTTTAGATTGTGTTAATTTTTTTATCAACTCATTCTTAGAGATAATTTCCTCAACACCTTTTTTAATTATCTTCATTTCATTTTCAAATTTCATCTAATCCTCTATCTAACTATATTATTAAGCATTTCCAATAGCTTTAAAGAGGATTTCTTTGTCAAATAATTTAAGAAAATTCAAGTTATCCACAAAAAAGTGTTAATTGCCTATAAAATATTAAGTTGAAGTAATCGTATGTGGATAACTTTTATGCAGTATGAATTACGTAATTTATTATGAGACATTAAGTTAAAATTGATAATTAATAATTTATCCACAAAGTTAAACTATTTTACATACTTGACAAATAAACTTTCGTTTGCATTTTCGTTGTTAAATTAGTGATAGAGGTAGTTTACGTAAAATTCAGCGATGTGGATAAGTTTTAAATCTAGTGGATTTATTCAGTTTAATCAGCTGAAAAATAATGTGTTAGCTTTAATGGGGAACTATGTGCATAAATAGTGTATAAGTTTATGTGCTTTCCATTGAATGGGCATTATAAAAAGGTTTTGGGATGTGTTATGAATAATTATGACGAACTTTGGTTAGGTGTGCTTGATACACTTAGAGAAAATATTAGCGAACAGGGTTTTAATACATGGTTTGGTGAAACTGAGGTAATTAACCTTATAGATAGTAAACTTTCCGTGAAAGTTCCTACTCAGTTTATTGCAGATTACTTAAATTCAAATTATAGTGAATTAGTCTCTGAAATTTGCTTTAATTTATTCAATAATAAATACAATATTCGTTTTACGGGCATCAACCCTGCTAAACCAGAAAGAAAAGTCACTACACATCAGCAACCAAAAGAGATCAGCAGCTTCCAAACTAAATTAAATAAAAATTATAACTTTAACGAATTTGTAATTGGAACCAACAACAGGTTTGCCCATTCTGCTTCGATGGCAGTTGCAGAGTCACCCGGAACAACCTACAACCCGCTATTTATTTATGGGGAATCTGGTATGGGAAAGACACACCTCATGCAGGCTGTTGGAAATTTTGTGATGGATGAACTGGAAGATAAAAAGGTTTTTTATATAACAACGGAAGAGTTTACAAATGAGATGATAGATAGTATTAGGAACAATTCTATGCCGGCTTTCCGTAATAAATTCCGAAATTTTGATGTACTTCTAATTGATGATATTCATTTTCTTTCTAAAAAGGAAGGAACTCAAGAAGAATTCTTCCACACATTTAATGCACTTTATGAAAAGAAAAAGCAGATCGTTCTTACAAGTGACAGACCACCAAAGGATATTCCCGAACTGGAAAAACGACTTGTAACAAGATTTGAATGGGGACTTTTAGCAGATCTTAAAAGCCCAGATTTTGAAACTCGTGTTGCCATTTTAAAGAAGAAAGCAGAATTTGAAGAGATCTGGCTAAAAGATGAAGTAATAGAATTTATTGCTGAACATATTTATAGTAATGTACGAGCGCTTGAGGGTTCATTAATTAGAATTCTGGCATTTGCTTCCTATAATAATTTAAATACAGAGGATATTAGTGTTGATGATATCAGTGAAATCCTTATTGATATGATCTCAGATAAAATTAAAGAAGTGAATTTAGAAACCATCATGCAAAAAGTGTGTGATGCTTACAATATAAAACCTGCAGAAATTTTCGACAAAACCAGAAAGAAGAACATCGCTTTTCCAAGGCAAATAGCTATGTATCTCTCTAATCTTTTAATTACGCAGCTTTCTTTAAAAGAGATTGCTCAATATTATCAAAGAAAAGATCATACAACGGTACTTCATGCAAAGAAGACAATTGAAAAGCAATTTAAGGAAGACCGAGAGCTTAGAATCCAGATAGAGAAACTCATTAAGGATATAAAAAGATAGTTATACACATATACACATGGTATTATGTTCATAGATGTTGATAAATTGATCTTTAAAAAATTAGAAATGAAGTGTGTTGATAACTCAAATTTTACAAACAGAGTAAACACAAGTTATACACACAAGAGCAAAAGTTATATGTTATTAGAAATTAAAAAGTTAAGTGGTGCTAAATTCAGTTATAACCATATACACAGCACCTACTAGTACTACTAATATTTTAAATAAAAAAGGAGTTTTAATGAATATAGGAATAAGGATCGTTGGTTTTATCATGATAATTTCATTGATTGTGGTAGGCTGTACGCAAAAAGATAATGTTGTAGGAACAAACGGACCAGGAGGTCCATCACCAATAAATACAACAATAGATCAAACTAATTTTACTCAAAAATATAGTTATGAAGATAGTTGTGCTTTTAGTAATTCAAATACAAT
>CAXCCM010000052.1:0-9891 GCA_963981005.1 uncultured bacterium
CTTCTTTTGCAGTAGAAAGCACCATAGACCGGCAAACAGGAACGATAAGCTTAGCATCGTATTCTGCAGCTTTCTGGGCTAATCTTCTAAGTAGAGTTAAACCTGCAATTGTTTGCATGTCATCGAGGTCTAATGTGCCTGGAATAAATAGGATGGGTCTGCCCATTTCTGTTGCTCGTCCAACAGATTCATCCATCGATTCCAAACCACCAATCTTTCTTATGTAGAGATCTTTACCGCTTTTAGCCGAAAAAATATAATATACAATAGAAACACTGATTAATAATGCGAGAATAAGAAGTGATATCTTTTTCTTATTAAACCATTGAGAAGATGAGCTTGCAGTTGTTCGAACTATATGTAATACTTTACCATTCTCATCTAATGCGGATAATCTGTAATTATATTCGATTCCCGGATCTATATCAGTTCCGTCTTCAAAAGTTCCTACAACTTCCTGTGAACTTGTAATGATTATTAGATCAGAATCTGGTGCTTTTCTCTCAATAATGATCTTGGATGCTTCAATTTGAGATGTATCCCAAGATAATATCAATGCTGCTCCATCATCGTTTGGCTTATCTTTGATATTAAATGAAATCTCTTGAGAGAATAAAAAACACGAGATAAAAATGAAAAGAAAAATTAATGTTTTCTTCATATTTGCTCCATTTATAATTTTTGAACAATATTGAAATATTAAAAAAGTAAATAAGATATGTTTGTCAAATTAAAAAATATGATAAGATTAATATATTTAAAAATATAAAAAATATAATAATTTGAATAGTGAGATCATACCACTTTAATTTAGCTTCATAAATGAATGTTCTTTCTGGGAATAATCTGAAAGCTCGTAATTCTAATGAAATTGATCGATATTTAACTTCGGAGATAGCTCTAGCAATAACCGGAAATACAAGTGCTGAGTATATCTTAAATCGTTTTATTATTGGTGATTTTGAGATCTCTATCCCGCGCAGGTTAAGGGCTTCTTTACTTACAATAAACTGCTTATGGAATATTGGAATGAAATGAATGACAGAAGCAACCAGAAAGGAAATCTCATACGGGATCTTCCAACTGCGAAATGCAAGAATGTAATCGTAATATGGGATATCTAAAAGCAGACCAGCTATAAGCACAATAAGCATAAGACGTAGGGAAGATGAAACACCATAATTTACGCCCAAGCTGGTTATCTTGATAATTCCAAATTGCCAAAGAGTTTCTCCGCCATGCCTGAATAGTATCTGAAATATCATCAGTGTTACAACAACCCTTGATATTATTTTCATTCTATGGGCAAGTCGTGTAAATCTATGTTTAGAGGGTTGAATAATTAATAATAATAAAATTGAAAACAAAAGCAAAGAAGCCTGCATAATTATAGTGTTATAAATAACGGAAAGTGTTGTAATTGCAGAAACTATAACAATAATTGTACGCAAATTTAGAATTGTTGATGAACCGTTTAATACAATTTTTCTCTTCTTCTTTTCCATTATTAATCCATTAGATCTTATTAGAAGAATTCACCTTCTAAACTTAGTACAAAGTTCAATCCTTCACCCGGGAAACCATATTCTTCATCATAATTCAAATCGAATATGTTCTCGACACCAAACATGATTTTATATCTGTCTATCTTCTTATTAAAATAGATTGAATGCAGCCAGTAAGAGGGAAGATCAACATTTTCTTCTGTGTACCTAACGTCCTTCCAAAATGCATTGTATTCCATTTTTACGGAGTATGGAAGTGTAACTCGTTCTGTAAGTCTGGCTGAATGACTTGGGGTTTCAAGTAATTCAGCATTGCTTTCATCTGAATATTTTAGATATGAATAATCGGCTTGATGTTCCCAAATAAAAAACATCTTAGAAGATACTTCGTAGCCGTACGAATAAATCTGATCTATATTTGCGTAAGAACTACCAAGTTTCTCAATTAATCCGGTTATTTGGTTATAAAAAATGGATTGCTGTAGTGAACCGGAAATTAAACCTGCAGAATATGGTATAAGCAGATTTAACTCACTTTTTAATGCTCTTTCTTCTATAAGTGCTTCGTTTCCGCTGCTGGAACTGAACAATTGATGCATTGTTGGATATTTTGTGTTGGAAGAAATTGCGAGCGAGGATTTCCAATTAAGCGAGCTTGTATAATAAATTCCTGCTGATGGTTCGAAATGCGATATCCACTTATCTCGATCATTTTGTTTGAAGAATGATACTCCGCTTCCAAATGTTAAATTGAGTGATCTGTACTCCAATTCTGCTTGCCAGAAACCATTGTGCTTATATTGCTCATTACCAAACCAATCGGGATAATCTCTATTATCTTTTCGTAAATACGACTGCTTTTCAAAACGATATCCAAGTGCAGAATTTAAGTGATCATTGATTTGTAGATCAAATTTCTGATGTACTCCTAAAATCGAGCTATTCAAATGTGAAGGCCATTGAGAATACATTTCACCGGTGTAAAGATTATATTCTGCGTAAGTGTCATCATAGCGGTCGTAATACATGTTTACATCAGATGTAAGATTGTATCTTAATTGGAACGAACCGAGTGCTGAAAGCTGATAGCGTTTCCAGTCGATAAACTCACGTTTTCTATTCTCAAATATGCTTTCCGGAATTTCTTTGGTGTTCATGAAAGAGTATCCTGCTTGGAAACCAATAGAGTGAAAATCGAGAAATGTGAAATTTAGTTTTGATTGCAGATCCCATTGATCTTTAGCGCAATTATCTCGCGCTGATCCATCCTCAAAATTTGTAGGAATAAAATCATCTGAAAGCATAAATCCATAGGTTTGAAAATGAGATGCGTACAACCAATAATCCCATTCACTAAAATCACGAGTAGAAGAAATATATGATTTGTTTGTATTACTTCTTTTGAATTCAGTACCAATTTTTAGCCAAGAAGTATTAGAAGGAGAATCTGTTATTATATTAATTACTCCACCCATTGTATCAGAACCGTAAAGTGATGAGACAGGCCCCTTTAGCACTCTAATCTCTTTTATGTCTGAGACCGGAATCGTGTTGAGGTCAACATTCCCAAAATAACCACCACCAAGCGGTCTGCCATCAAGCATTATTTTTATTTGATCGTTATCAAATCCTCTAATACGCAAGGTGCTACCAGATTTTCCACCTGTGGAAACATGTAATCCATTTATTTTTTCAACAGCTTCTGCAATGTTCGTTTCCGGAAGTGAAAGTACAGGATCAAATTCAATTACTTCAACTGCACCGATAGTCTCTTGTGGCTTATCTGCAATGATTCTAATGCCGTCTAAGGTATAATGCCGCATTTTAGTTTTGAGTGAATCAGCCTCTACTGCAAAAGTTGAATTTACGAATATGAATAACAAGATGAATATGTAAAATATTTTCAAAAGTTCCTCTTACTAAAATTCTTAAATTTTCTGCTTTCAATTAAATAATTATTATCTATAATTTTTTGGAAAAAATCTGCTTTATGGGAAATTATCAAACAGCCCTTTCCTAACGCTTTTCTCTCTTCTAAAATTGACATGAATATTCCGATTAAATTGTTATCGAGTCCTGCTATCGGTTCATCTAATATCCAATATTTATCATAATTTATAAGCAGTGCTGCCAGTCCAATTCGCTTAATTTGTCCTCCGCTCAATTCCCAAAATGGTTTATCTCTCAAATGTTCAATCTTCAATTTTTGCATAATTTTATCTCTTAAATTGGAAGATGTATCTTTCTTCTGTACTTCAAAACCGTGTTGCCATAAAGTAAGATCTTCATCGGGTGTTGTCGCAACCACATTTTGTAATGGTTCTTGTTTAAGGTAGATAATAGAATTTGCTCTTTCTGCAAAAGAAACTAGCTTGAAATCTAGATCATTAAAATGAATATTACCATTGTAATTTACTTCTAATCCACTTAAAATGCGGCAAAGTGTTGTTTTCCCGGAACCATTTGCTCCTTTTAATAAAGTGATCTCATTAATAGGAAGCTCAAGTGATGCATTTGTGAAAATTGAATATCCGGGCTGATAGGCAAATGATAGATCTTCAATTTTAATACTTTTCATTTAAATTTCCCATCTCAATTGTCTTGTTTGCAAATTTAGCAATATCATTTGTATGGCCTGCAAGAAATATGATCTTCCCACTTGTTGCTAAAGATTTAATCCCACTTGAAACTAACTCCACATACTCTTCAGAAAGTCCTGCAAATGGTTCATCAAGTAGGTAAATGTCGGGTGAAAGTGTTATTATAGAAGCAAGTGTAACTAATTTCTTTTGTCCAAATGATAATGAAGTTGTCTCTTTGTGTCTTAATTCTTCAATATTTAATTTTGTTAGAACATCATCAATTCTACCAATTATTTCATTGGCTGGTACTTTAAGATTTTCTGGAGCAAAGCTAAGTTCCTGCTCGACAGTAGGGAAGAAAAGTTGATTATCTGGATGCTGCATTAATAAGCTTATATGAGGTGCTATTTCGGGTAGAGATAAATCTGAAATATCTTTTTCATTATGAGAAATAGAACCTGATAATTCTCCGGAGAATATTTTTGGAATAACTGTGCAGATAATGTTCAATAGTGTAGTTTTACCGGATCCGCTATCTCCGAGAACTGCAACGATATCACCATCTTTTGCAGTAAAAGAAAAGTTGTTTATGAGCAGTGGCAGATCTGCATTATAACAAAAGGAGATATTCTTTAAATTTAGCATTTCTCTTATAATTTCCTTTTTCTTAAATCTCAAACAATATGTTTGAGTTACTCTATTTCTATTGCAACTAGATATTTAATCCAACGTTGGCTAAATTCATCTGTTGGAACAACCAATCGTATAAACTGGCCACTTGTATCTTCCTGAAATACAAGATAAAATATTTCATTCTCTTCTTTAATTAAATTTAATGTTCCACCATCTTTTGAGTGAAATATGTACTTAGAATCACTATTTACAGGTACAGCAATTGAGTTTAAAATACCCAGTATATCGTATCCATTAAACATATCACCACTTTTTGCAGTGAAATTAATTTTCTTATTAGAACGTATTGTTTTGTAGGAAAGAAAAGTTTCTTGGTTTTTATAAGTGAACTTAATTCCTTCTTGGTCTGTTACTTTGCTTTTCTGATAGAATGTAAGTGCTAAAAGAATGATAATTAGAATGCCAAGAAATAATATTATTTTCTTCATAACTACTCTCCAGTATGTTCTTTATATTTTCTAACGTAATAGCCATTTTTACAGCTCTCACCCAAAAATTCAAATTCATTAATTCGATCTGAGAAATGATTATTCTCAAATGAAGTTTTTGTGTAAATACAGATTTCTTTAAGGTTACGAATATTACAAACTGCAGGTAAAACATTAGATTTAGAATTCCAATTATTCTTATGTTTCTCGATGAGAATTTGATCAAAACTTCGTGCAGATATTAACGCTGCAGTTCCATCATTGCCGATAAGAAGTGCATATTCTGCTCTTGAAGCTAATTCATTAAGGATGTTGCTGAAAGCACCTTCATCGCTTATTGTAACCCCTGTTTCTATATTTCCAGTAAGCTTTATGCCTGTTGGTGAACATGCAAAAAAAGAGAGAACTATAAATAAAATGGAAATTCTTTTTACCATTTCAACCATTCTGCCTTACTCCAATTTCCACTATTGAATTTTTCACTTGAGTTAAGTTTTTCTACATTTTCATTGAAATGCAAAGTTACTTCACTTGGGAATATTTTCCAATTAAGTATCTTTTTTACATCAGTTAAAGATGAAAAATGATTTTGAAAGATAACTGCAACATCAAAGATCTGAATGTAAGCTAAATTTTTTATCCACATTCCAGCTGGCATATCGGGGCTTTTCAGATTAAACGATTTATTGTTCTTTATCAAAATCGCATTCTTAAGATATTTATCGTAATCTAAACTATGTTTTACACCATCTTTTCCAACCACCAGCACTTCATCTTTTAAAAATGGAAATGCTTGTGCCATGATCTCTGTAAATGTATAGCCTGTAACCTTTACAAATGGAGGAAGCTCATCTCTAATTTGCGTTTTTTGTAAAATAGGTTCTGCAAAGAAGATAGTGTGTGGGAATGGTATATCTGTTATTGTCTCGGTTTTAATTGTACTGATGTCTTGAATCCAGAACATATCTCTAATGGCAGGAATCACCAAGCGGATATTTTCATCTTCAAGCATCTTGCCATTCCTAACTAAAGCTAAAATTGCAGAGTTATTTAAAATATCTTCTTTAGAAACTCGTACTAGATAATTATCTGAAGAAATAAAGCACAATTTATCGTAATTGGAAATGCTGTACTCATTAAGAATATCTGTTAGCTTAATACCTTTCCAACTATCGTTCTTCTCTTCACCGTCTTTGTTCCTATTTGTTGCAAGTTCAATCTGCTCATAATTTTCAAGTTTTGTTCTGTCTAAATGTATAAGTTTTTCTGCATCAATAAGTTCTATAGAAAATAGCAGTGAACTTAAAATTAAGATTATTGCAATTATTTTAATTCTCATTTTTCTTCCTATACGATATTATATTTGTTAAGTTTTTTTAACATTGAATATGAAATTATACCACCAACAATTCCCGAAATTGCAGCAGCGATAAGTGAAATTATAAATGGAATTGCTGCAAGGCGCATTACAATTATGGTAACAATAACTGCACCTGTTAGATTTGCTGATGTTACACACAAAACATGAAAAATTAGAGTATTCTTATTTTTAAACAATAAAGAAACGATCTCAGCAATAAATCCAGGTAAAGTATAGCTAACAAGAGAGACCGCTCCATGATTTCCAAAATATCCCATACTCAGCATCACAATAGCTTGTGTAATGCCAACTAATAGTCCTGCTCCGGGTTTATTTACAATGGCAATTGCAAGAGCTATCCACATCATATACAATCCACCTGCTAGTGATCCACCTGGTATCATAAGTGGTGCAGAAATTAAATGAATTAGCGGAGTTATTATAGGCTTAGCAGCTAAACCCAAAGCACTCATTATTGCAATATAAAGCAGATCCTGAGATGAATATTTCCTAAGCCAGTTCACTATCTTTGAATCTCCACAAGATCAATTTTTATTAATTTTTTAAAGCTACTTAAGAATTCAGTTCCATCTTCATTCAAGAATACTGCTTTGTTTTGCGTTGTTAGCCAATATGCGGATTGTAGATCTTCCCAACTATAAATTATAGATTCATCATAAACAGAAGTAAATTGATATTCATAATCTTCTGGATCTTGTATAATGAAGTCTGAGATAAAGTTTGTAATAGCAAAACCTGGATCTGTGTAAAAGTTTCCATTTCCAGCTTGGTGATTAATACCTTCTGTTTCAAAAGAACCAGTTTCAAATATTGTTGTAATGCCATCATGAGTTACATCCATTCTTCTATACAAACGAATATAATAAGCCCACTTCACATTATATCCTGATAAAATATTATCATTTGCAAAATATGTTCTTCCTTTCTCATCGGGGAGTAGATAACCTGAAGCAAAATCAGCCCAGGAGAGATCATAATAATCATTATCTCTAGGTGACCAATTTCCATCTTCATCACTCGAAACGATCTCAAAAGCAAATAATTTTCTACCATCAAAATCATCTTCATCGATATAAACATTAACAGAATCCATATTAACGAATTGATCAAGTGTATAACCTGTAACCATTAGGCCATTGTAATCAACTTGCTCTGATGAGTAATTAACAAGTTCTGTGGAATCTGGAATTGTGAATTCGATGTCTAATACTTCTGCAAACGATGGTGGGATAGGGTCATCATTTTGATTCCCGGATGGGCTATCATCACAGGCTGCAAAAGTGAATAGAATGATAACTCCCAATAAAAGTAATTTTGTGAATTTGATCATTTGTCCTCCAAAAAATAATTTTTTTGAAGGCAAGAGGATTGCTAATTTAATTCCTTCTCGCCTTTCCAAACACGGGAGATATTGTCGTTTCCAAAAATACCCTATCGGTAAAGTATCATAACAAATTACAAAGCCTTAGAATCCTTTACTTCAGCGCAAAGCAAAAGTTAATTGCTATATTTTGATGTCAAGAATAAGATCAAGGTTGAAGTAACACATAGCTCCTTCATTGTGACTCATTTTTTAACTCAACTCCTGCTCCACTTTTATTTGTCGGCTTTCCGAAAGGAAACGATCACTTCTCTTTCACATTAACAAGGGGAGATGTTCGACAACTAACGGACAGAGGGGTTTTTATAACTAATAATTAATAAATAAAAACGTGTCTTAAACGTCCCACGTGTCCCATTTATGACCCACAAAAACACAAATATAGTTAATTAGCAAAATTGCTAAAAAAGTGCCGTAAGTTTGTCATAATGCACATCTTAATGGTAAAAATGAAAATTGTTACATTTGGTACTCAAATTGCATAAATTATTAAATAAAATCAAATATAAAACAAAAAAAGGGAGGACAAAATGAAAAAGAGAAATTTAGTTTTAGTATTATTACTAATAATGTTATTAGTGATGAGTACAAGTTTGATGGCAGTTGATTATTATGTCGATCCAATTGGTACTGATGATGGAAGTCATGGCTCAGGCCCAGGCACTGATGCATGGGCTACTATTGATTATGCTGTTGATAATGTCGCAAATCCGACAACTGAAGCAATTGTAATATATATTGCAGCTGGGATTTACAATACTGGAAGTAATGTAATTACTATTAACAGAGGATTTACAAATCTGACATTAGATGGAGCTGGAACAACTTCCACAATTATACAAGAAGACGCTACCCCTGGTGGTACAAATGATGTAATCATCATTCGTGGAGCAGATGATCATGCTATCTTAAGGGATATGACTATTAGAAATGCTGATACTGGTGTAATGAATAATAGCGCTACAACTACCATGATTAACTGTACTATAAGTAATAATGATAATGGCGGTATAAGTAATGATGCTGAATATCAAGGATTAGCATCTCATTTAGTAATGGAAAATTGTACTATTAGTGATAATACAAATTCTGGTGGCTGGGGAGGTGCAATTAGCTCTGGTGATAATGATTACCAATGTACAATGCGTCTAACAAATTGCACAATTTACAATAACTCAGCTGGTTATGGAGGAGCAATCGAAAATTACAGATCAGAACTTGTTTTAATTAACTGTACAATCACCGAAAACTCAGCAACAAATTACTGTGGTGGGATTATTAATTGGGAGCCATCAGGAGTATTGACGGCAGACATCTATTTAAAAAATACTATCATTGCAAATAATACTGATAGTGATGCAGGTACACGGGATGATATACGAAATTATAATGGTCAGATCTATGATAATGGATTTAATATTGTTGAAATCTCCGACTACTCAGGTTGGCATACAGGTACAGCTACAGGAGATCAAGCAGACTTATGGGGAACCGGACAATCAACAACACCATCTCTTGCAATGAATAATTCTGGTTATGGTACAATGACAGTTGCTCTTTCTAGTGGTAGTATAGCTATAAATGCTGGAGATGATGCTTCTTTTTATGGATGGGAAATTCCAGAGTATGATCAACGAGGAGGGAATCGTGTTGGTTCAATTGATATAGGAGCATATGAATATGACAGCGATACATTCCTGCCGGTAAATTTATCATCATTCTACGCACTCTATACAGGCGGAACACCAACGCTCTACTGGACTACCCAAACAGAAGAGAATAATGCTTATTGGAATGTATACAGAGGAACAACAGATAACTATGAAACTGCTATAAATGTAAATGCAAATGCTCCTGTCCCAGGCAATGGAACAACAAATCTTGCAACAGATTACATCTATACAGACAATATTCCTGTTGT
>CAXCCM010000053.1:0-9844 GCA_963981005.1 uncultured bacterium
TTGTTGAGTTAATATTACACAATGTATGATCACTTCAGCATAATTATCTATTTAAGCTAACTCAGGGATATACCAAACCATAAGGCAATTCATTGTGAATTCCAATTAGTAGGCAGTTATATCATCATAATATAGTAATGAGATAGTGGTCGTAATTAATTGGAATGGCAATTGCAAATTAGAATGTTAATAATTTAAATTGAGGGGTTAAGATGAAAACAATTGTTGCTACTTTTTTATTATGCGCTATCGTATTAGTTTTTGCTATGGATAACCAGTTTATAATGCACGAAATTTGTACTGATTATGATGAAGGAATGGAAATTTTCTCGATTGATTTTGATAATGATGGAGATTTTGATCTGCTTACTGCCGGAGCTGATTGCATATTATGGTTGAACGATGGATCGGGCAACTTTTCAGGAACAACAATTTATTCAAATCCAAGTTGGGCACGCTCAATAAGAGCTGCAGATCTAGATAACGATGATGATAATGATATTGTATTGGCAGCACTTGCTAGAAAACACCGAAACCGGATTTATTCAAACAGAATTAGATAACTCACTTGTAATGCCACACACCATCGACCTTAAAGATCTGGATGGAGATGGAGACATAGATATTCTATGTTCTGAATTTGATATGTCAAATGCTTTGAGCGAAGTAGTATGGTGGAGAAATGATGGAGATCTTGGTTTCTCTGATAAGATCATTATTTCCGAAATATTCCAACAATCTACATATGTCTTTGCAGATTTCATAAACTCTGATGATGATATGGATGTTGTGGCTTGTGGTGAAATACTAAATGATATTGTCTGGTGGGAAAATGATGGAACTCAAAATTTTGGAGATGGTATAGTTGTAGACCCGTATTTTAATCGTGTTCATACTATTGTGGGCAATGATTTAGATGAAGATGGAGATATTGATATTCTTGGTGCTGCCTGTATGGGTGGACTCCTGGCTTGGTGGGATAACGATGGTGAGGGAGGTTTTACCCGAAATGACATCGGCACTTTCGGTGGAGCTTTGTGGATGGGTTGTGCTGATTTTGATTTGGATGGGGATAACGATCTTTTTGCAGTTGGTCAAGGTCCTGATAATGCCTATATTTATGAGAATTTGGGAGATGAGGTATTCGATGAATTCCCACTCCCCGGACTTTTTGAAGATGGGTTCAGTGCTACTGCACAAGATTTTGATAATGATGGAGATATTGATTTGGCAGCAATTGGAAGGTCTTCAGGACAGATCTGTTGGTGGGAAAACAAATTGTACAGCGCAAACTTCACTGTAGAATATACTACAGGTAATGCTCCCTACACTGCAACTTTTGCTGACCTTTCAAATTCATTAGATCCAATTACAGCATGGTTTTGGGATTTTGATAATGATGGGAGCTTTGATGGTTTTGAACAAAATCCAACTTGGACATATGAAGAACCGGGGACATATTCTGTGCTACTGGTAGTTCTGGCAGGAGAAAACACGATCTCATACTTGAAGGAAGATTACATTCAGGTTTTCAATGATCACACAGCACTGGAATTTGATTCTGTTGAGAGTCATATTATATGCCCATCGGAGACCTCAACAGAAATCTCTGAAGAATTTACTGTCGAATCCTGGATCTATCCCTATTCCTATGGTTCTGATGCAGTTTTTGGCTGGGGAAGAATATTCGATAAAACCTATATCTCAATATTTCTAAATAACGTATTTGTTCTCTATCCAAATCACTCTATTGTGCTGCAAATGCAGCACGCAGATGGAACATTGAGCTCATCTGCATCACCCGAAAATTCAATTCAGCTAAATGAGTGGATCCATGTTGCAATCAGTTATGACGGGGTCAATTTGGTAAGAATATTCATTAATGGAGATGAAATAATCACAACTTACCCAACTGCACCATCAGGTATAGTAGAAGATAATATTAACCAAGATATCTATCTTGGAAACCTTGCGATGCTTAATAAAAGTTTTGATGGTGTCATTGACGAAGTGAGAGTTTGGGACTATTTTATGGATCAAGGTGAAGTTGTACAGAACATGAATAAATATCTTCATGGCTTTGAAGATGGATTAGTACATTACTGGCAGATCAATGAGGGGAATGGTACAATGACACTTGATAAAGCGGGTGATAATATAGGTGTTTTGTGGCAAACGAACTGGATAGAAGGAGTTGAACTAGATCCGGTGGGAACTGCCCAAACAAATATTTTAGGACCAGTTAAAGAACTCTCTAATTATCCTAATCCATTTAATCCTTCTACGACAATTTCTTTTTCATTAACCGCTGAGAATGCTATTAGTGCACAACTAGGAATCTATAATTTGAAAGGGCAAAAAGTGAAAACCTTAGACTGCAGCAATTCTTTTGCTACTGCTTCAACAAAATTTACGCACTCCATAATTTGGAACGGTACTGATGACAATAAACAACCTGTTGCATCAGGTATATATTTCTTCAAATTAAAATCCGCAGATTTCCAACAAACAAGAAAAATGATGTTATTGAAATAATTTTATGAATCTAAGTAGATTCTTACTATTGTGTAATTACGGACAGCCAATGTACATTAACGAACAGTGAGTTTATATGAACAAATTTGGTAATAAGCATCAATTCATATATTTTTAGAATTCTACTAATTCTCTTTAGTGATTTGTAAATATTAAACAGCTATGTATTAAATATTATATAAATGATTAAATTAATTGATTTTATGTTATCAAATAGATAAAATTAATTTATAATTTACTATATAATACAAATTATAATACACTCTTATTACAGTGTATTAGCATACAAGTAATGGTATGGAACGTCAAATGCTTGTAATAATCAATATAAATAAAATTAGGAGCAGTATATGCAGAAAATTTTAATCTTTCTATTTCTTATCATGGCCTTTACAAATGTATTTTCAATTTGGAACGATATTCCACAAAATTCTACAGGTGAACTTTTTGAAGCAGAGACACTTGACCTAAACACTACAAAGTTGAGCTTTCAATTAGATGGATATGAAATTGAAACACAGTTGATTAATGGAAAAAATTATCAAGAAATTTTCTATTGGAATGAAGGGGAATTCGTTGAAGTAGGGAAACCCAATCTACCAAGATTCACCAGACTTGTTGCAATTCCCGCTCAAGGCGAAGTAACTTTTAAAATCACTTCACAAAATGACGAAGTAATTCAGGACATTACTGTTTATCCTAGGCAAAACTTAAGTTCAGATAGTAAAAGAGAGGATAACTCTTTTGTGATAGATGAGGAATTTTATAATGATGAAGTGATCTTCCCTGGGCAAATAGTAGAGATTGGTTCACCGGCTATCATGCGTGATTACCGTATTGTTCCAGTTACAATAAATCCTTTTCAATATAGTCCTTTAGAAAACGAGCTATCTATTTTCACAAACTTAGAGATAACTATAGAATGTAATGGATTAGGTGGTTTGAATAAGAAGACAAAACAAAACAAAAGATCAAAATACTTTGAATCCATGTACCGATCCACAATTTTAAATTATAATTATGACATACGTGACAATGGTGAGTTTCAGGAACCTTGTTACCTGTTCATATATCCTGATGACGCTAATGTTGAGAGCGTATTGCAGATTTTGGCAGACTGGAAACATCAAAAAGGTTTTGATGTGGTTATGACAAATACAAGTGAAACTGGAACCACTTTAGCTGAGATTAAAAGTTATATCCAAAATGCTTATGATACTTGGGAAAATCCTCCCGAGTTTGTCTGCCTTGTAGGTGATGCGGGTGGAAATTATTCTATTCCCACAGGTCATCTCGATGGTGGAATGTACAATGGTGAAGGAGATCATGTGTACACCACGCTAGAAGGAGATGATATTCTGGCAGATGTATTTATAGGAAGACTCTCCTTTAATTCAATCTTAGAGCTTCAAACAATTGTCGCTAAAATTCTGAATTATGAAAAAGAACCTTATCTAACTCAAACAGAATGGTATGATAAAACATTGCTAGTAGGTGACCCCTCAGATTCAGGACCTTCCTGTATTGAAACAAAACAGAACATAAAACAAATTATCGAACTCCAGAGACCTGATTTCAGTTTTCAGGAAGTATACGACACTTCACAAGGTAGCTGGGTTTACCAGATACAAAATGGAATCAATGAAGGAATGAGTTATTTTAATTATCGTGGTTTTGCAAATATGAGTGGTTGGAATAATAACAGCATCGATAATTTAACTAATGGTAATATGATGCCGGTAGTTGTTTCACTTACATGTTTAACCGGTGATTTTGAAGGTACAAATGATTGTATAAGTGAACGATTTTTAAAAGCTGGTTCGCCTGGTAATTTGAAAGGAGCTGTAGCAGCTATTTCTACAGCTACAGGCAATACTCATACATGCTTTAATAATTGCGTAGATGTTGGAATTTTTCATGGAATTTTTGTTGATGAAATATACCATATGGGTGGAGCTTTAAACAGAGGAAAATTAAATCTTTACCTCAATTACCCTGGCAATCCTGCTAATGCAGTTGATCAGTTTTCATATTGGAATAACCTGATGGGAGATCCCGGCATGGAGATTTGGACGGGTATTCCCCAAGGACTTGTAGCCGATTATTCGGATGAAGTAGTATTAGGTACAAATTTCTTTGTAGTAAATGTGGAAGATTTGAGTAACCTTCCTGTGGAAAATGCCTGGGTTACAATATTGAAAGGAGACGATGAAATTTTCCAAACTGGATTAACTAATGAGAATGGTGAAGTTATCTTTCCTCTTGAAACAAGTAACCCCGGTGAAGTTACAGTTACAATCACAAAACACGATTTTATTCCTCACATAAACAGCTTTAATATTGTAGAAGATTTATCACTTGTAAATGTTAATGAATATCTAATAGATGATGATAATAGTGGCAGTTCTTCTGGGAATGGAAATGGAATTATGAATCCCGGAGAAAATATTGAATTGAGTGTATCACTTGAAAATTTTGGAATATCACAGGTTAATTCAGTATCGGTTGACATTAGCTCTATCAGCGAGTATATCACAATTACAGATTCTCATGAAGATTATGGAAATATAGCCCCCGGAACTTCAGTTTATTCTGCTGATGATTTCGATTTTTCAGTTCATCCCGATGCACTTGATGGTACAATAATTCAATTAGATTTAAACATAACAGATAATTCAGGTTCTCAGTGGACAGATTACATTTATTTATTAGTGGAAGGTGCAAACTTAATTTTTGTGAATTGTACAATACTAGATAACTCAAATGGTATATTTGATCCTGGTGAAACAGCTGAATTACAAATAATGCTCGAAAATAATGGTAATGTAGGACTCGTTGATGTATCAGCTACAATCAGTTGCGAAAATAGCTGGTTGAATATTGATGACCCAACCGGATTTTTCAATCAGATTCAGCCTGGTAATCAATCCTCAAATACAAACGATACTTTTCAAATAAGTGCCGGAGCTATGCTTTTTCCTGGCACTCAATTAATTTTCGATCTGCATCTTTACAATACTTCAGGATATAATGATACAATACAGTTTGTCATTGATATGGGCAACCTAACTATTAATGACCCTCTTGGTCCTGATGAATACGGATATTCATGTTATGATGATGGTGATCTTGAATACTATAAATCACCTTCTTATCAGTGGGTAGAAATTGATCCTGTATATGGAGGAGGTGGAACAGTAATACCACTTGTAGATGTAGGAAATATGGGTGATACAGATCTGATTAATCTTCCTTTCAATTTTAAATTCTATGGAGTGGATTATTCAAATATCACTGTTTGTTCCAACGGCTGGATAGCTCCGGGAGAATGTGATCTTGACACTTTTATGAACTGGAGTATACCAAGCCCTAGTGGACCATCACCTATCATTGCTCCATTTTGGGATGATCTTATAATCACAGACGGCAATGTGTGTTACTATTATAATGTAGATCTTCATTGTTTCATTATTGAGTGGTCACGCTTATTAAATGAATACAATAGTGATGAAGAGACTTTTGAATTAATTATTTATGATCAAGCTTACTATCCAACATCCACTGAGGATAACGAGATATTGTTCCAATATAAAGTTGTAAATAATTCAGATCAAGGCAGCTATGGAGGTGGATTTGTAAATCATGGACAATTTGCCACTGTAGGAATTGAAGATCAAAGTGGCACAATTGGATTGGAGTATACTTATAATAATTCTTATCCAACTTCTGCAAAACTCTTGCAAAATGAGATGGCAATATTATTCACTTTGCCTCCTATTCAATATGATGAACCATATCTTGTAATTACTAACAATATAATTACAGATTCAAATGGGAACGGTCAGATAGATTATGGTGAGACTATTGATCTAGGTTTAGAGCTTACAAATCTAGGAATAAATACTGCACATAATATCTCTGCAGTTCTCTCCTCTTCTGATGATTTCATTACTTTAAACAGTGATTTCTCTGAGTATAATGATATTATAGGCTTTGATAGCGGAATAAATTTGACCGATTTTGAATTTGATGTAGCAGAGAACTGTCCAGATGGTCACCTGGCATCTATGCAGCTTACAGTAACTTGCAATGAAAATAGCTGGGAACTCAATTTTGGATTGGAGTTAAATGCACCATCAATAACTGTTCAATCTATCTATATAGATGATGGAAACAACAATATTTTTGACCCTGGAGAAGTTGCGGATATAATTGTAACTTTTATAAACAATGGTGGATCTGAGGTACTTTCTCTGCAAACTGAGCTGATTTCTAACGATCAATACTTTACATTAAACTCTAGTACATATAATCTGGGTGACCTCCAATCAGGAGAAGATGTACAAGCAGTTTTCAGCGTTTCTGCTTCTGCAAATGCCCCCTTACAGCACGAAGCAACATTCAATTGGAACATTGTATCTTCTTCGGTTAATTACTCTACAAATGGTGAATTCTCTCAATTTATTGCACAGATACCTGTTTTCTTTGAAGAGTATTTCGATTATTTTCCACCTCTTTCTTGGCAGATGGAAGGAGATGGATGGCTTTCAAATCCAGCTAATCTAGCTGGAGGACAACCTCCCGAAATTGCAGTTGTTTATACTCCACCAAATTTTTCTGAGCATAAACTTATTAGTGAGCCAATTAATACACTTGGAACAATGGAGCTGGAGTTAGAATTTAAACATACAATTCTTGAGAATATTAGATCATACATTGTTGGAATTGAAACAACTGATGATGGCATTAATTGGACTACTGTCTGGGAAGAATCAGGGAACTTACAGCCTACTACAGAAAACATTATAATTACTGGTGGTGAAGTTGGTTCAGCTAATTTCCAATTTGCTTTTGTGCTAAGAGGAACAGAGAACATGGCAATAGCCTGGGTTTTTGACGATATTATCCTGAATTCAGTTGATGTGGAACCTCATGGATTTATAGTAGGTGATATTGTATTAAATGGTGGGGGTGGTAATGTTGAAGATGTAATTGTTTCTTCTGGTGAAACAACCATTAACCCAGACATAGATGGACACTACTGTTTGCCCGTTCCAATGGGAGAATACGATATAACAGCATCTCTTCCCGGTTACATCTCAGCTGTTGTTGAAAATGTAACTGTTGGGTTATGGGAATCTGTTGAAATTGATCTTACGCTTGATGAAATATCCATAGCAGATCCTCCGCAAAATCTTTCTTCTTCAACATATTTCAATAATGTTACCTTGAGCTGGGACATACCTGGTTCACAACAGATTGCAAGAGAAAATAGTTTAGGTAGGAAGAACAAAATCAAGAACAATTCTATCTCTAGGGATGAACGTTCTTTTATTGGATATAGAGTTTATAGAAATGATGAAATGATAGATGAAGTAACAGGCATCTTAAATACGACCTATGATGATCTTGCTTTGCCGCAAGCAGAGTATAATTACCATGTTACTGCTGTCTATTCCGATGGAGAATCTGAACCATCTAATTCTGAATTAGTGAATATTGTACTTGCTCCACCCGAAAACCTGACTTACCAGGTGAATGGTGGTAATGTTGTTATTCTAGAGTGGGATACACCATCAGGATATGAAACCAGAAATATTACCGGATTTAGAGTTTACAGGGATAATGAGATGATAGCGGAACCTGTTGTAGGGTTTTTTGCTGATCTAGATGTTCCAGCTGGATTACACTATTACTATGCTACTACTCTCTATGGAGACTATGAGTCCGATTCATCCAATATCATAGAAGTTGAAATTACTTCAGCAGGTAATGATCTGCTTCCTATGGAGACAAGTTTGGGAGTAAACTTTCCCAATCCATTCAATCCACGTACTACTATCAATTTCCAGCTATCAACAGAAAGTGAAATTGAACTTTCTATTTTCAATATTAAAGGTGAAAAAGTGAAAGCGCTGATAGACGGTAAATTGAGTGCGAACTTCCATTCAATCGAGTGGAATGGTACAGATGAATATGGTAAATCTGTTTCAAGTGGAATATATTTTTATAAAATGAAGACTGCTAGATTCGTTTCAACTAAGAAGATGATCTTGATGAAATAACAGAAGATCGGGTAGTTCTGATTGACACCAAATAGTGAATATATAAAAAATAACACAGATTAATTGCTGTGTTATTTTTTTTCTAACAAAGAGGGTTTTATGAAAATAGCAGTTGCCATGAGTGGAGGAGTTGACAGTTCAGTTGCTGCTGCACTATTAAAAAAAGATGGTCATGAAGTATTTGGACTTACCATGCGTCAGTACGATGCAAAAAAATCCGGATATGGTGAAAATGAAGGAATTGAAGCTGATATAAAAGATGCTAAAGCTGTTTGCAAAAAATTGGGTATAGAGCATTTTGTGGTAGATCTGCAAGAGGATTTCAAGAAAATAGTTGAGAAGAATTTCATTGATGAATACTCTTCCGGTCGCACACCCAATCCTTGTGTAATCTGTAACCCAACTATAAAATTTGGGAAATTCATGGAAGCAGCTTTCAAACTGGGAGCAGATAAAATTGCAACTGGGCACTATATCCAGATCAAAGAGGAGCGTGGTCAGTTTAATATTTTTACACCTGTAGATGCCTCAAAAGATCAAACATATATGATTTGGAAACTGAATCAACATCAGCTTTCAAAAACTATTTTCCCAGTTTCAGGATATCAGAAACCTCAGATTCGTAAACTTGCATCTGATCTTGAACTTCCAATACATTCCAAAAAGGATAGCCAGGAGATCTGCTTTATCAAAGATCATTATGAAGATTTCCTGAAAGACCACATTATTTTCAAACCTGGTGATATAGCACTTCCAAGTGGTGAAATTATTGGTAAACATCGAGGACTAGTACTCTACACGATCGGGCAGAGAAAGGGGCTCAACACTCCCTGGAGATCTCCTTTATATGTTTTAAAGTTAGATTTGATAAATAATATACTTATTGTCACAGAAAATCCTGATGACCTTCTGGCTGATAGTTTAACGCTAGAAGATATGAATTGGATCTCAGGTAAAAAACCTGAGAATATGAGAGGGATCTCTATCCAGATTCGCTACAATAGCGGCCCTGTTCCTGTAAAAAACATACAGGAAAAAGACAACTCACTTTTAATTGAATTAGAAAAAAATACACGCGCTGTTACACCGGGTCAGTCAGGGGTTTTTTATAGAGATAATATGCTACTTGGCGGTGGGATAATTAAATAGGATTTCAGAAGTAATAATTGAAGATCGGAGATATAAATATGAGTTTTAAACTGAAGAAGGGTAAGAAAAAGATACACATAATTGTTGGAGCCAGA
>CAXCCM010000054.1:0-9551 GCA_963981005.1 uncultured bacterium
GTGCTGCAAGTATCGCTTTTGCAGGAATCCCTTCAGCAATTTCACGAGCAATTGTTGGTCCTGCTAAATTTGCAAATTGAACCTTTGGCAATTTACCCATTACAGTTTCCCAAACAGTTTTAAGAGTTGTATGTTCAACACCTTTAGAAGCGTTCAAAACAATGAATTCTTCAACTTTATGAGCAATAAATTCATCTGTGAGATCGTCTATAAAGCGGGATGGAATGGCAGTTACTACAATGTCATTTTTTTCGATCTTTCTAGAGAATTTATTCTCAATAGTAATATTATCATTTAATTTGATGCCTGGCAGAAATTTAACTTCACGAGTTTTATTGATCTCTTGTGCTTCCTGCTCATTTATCGTCCATAAATATACTCTATTCCTTTGAGAAAAAACCATTGCTAAAGTAGTTCCCCAATTTCCGGAACCGATAACAATTATTTTACCAAGCTCTTCCATAACTTTACTCCAGATAAAATTTTATAAAAACCACTCTCAATTTAGCATTTTTATAGTAAAGATTTATTTGGAAGTGTGCTCGTGACTTGTATTTTTTAAACAAGCAATTTCATAATTCATCAATCTAAACATAGAACAGAATTGAAAATATTAAAATGGATTTGTTTAGGTTTTTGTGGAAGAGGAATTTCAAATGTACTCTCCGAACCCTTAACCATAGTTCTGATTCTTGCTTTCTGATTGTTTCCAAAATCAAATTCTATAGGAATATAGCTTATGAAACTTTCACTTACATTTTTCTGCTCAATAGTACAATTGGCATAATACTTTCCATCATCTTTTTTTACTATATCATAATCGAATTTAAATTTTGGAATTTCGTTACCGTATATCCACTGATCAAAAAACCAGTTCATATCTGTCTTCATGTGTTTTTCTACGATTAGTTTAAAATCCTCTGTAGTTGCAGTAGAATTATTATAAGTGATATAGTAATCCTTCATCATTGCTTTAAATTTAGATTCATCAAAAGTTTTAATATCTATCATTAAGTTGCGCAACATATGGAATACCCATGCCCCCTTGCCGTATATAAGATAGGAAGGTGCTCTGGAACCCAGCCATAGAGGGCAATCAGTTTTCTTTTTTCTTTGGTTATTTGAATGCTCATTTGTGATCTTTGCCTGCCATTTAGACAATAGTTCAAAATATTTTTTTGTATCATTCAATGAAGTTTGAATAAACCAGAAACTACTGAATTCAGCTAAGCCCTCAAACAACCAGAAGTCGTGATAATTTCTAATTCCAACTCCACATCCCCACCACTGATGAGCAACTTCATGTGCTCGTAAGTGAGCAAAATTCGTTTCATCAACATAGATATCTGAATAAACCTTATAATGTGCTTTTGTAATAAAATCATCAGCATAAAAATTAATTAAGCCTGGATATGCTTCACCAGATAGAAATCTTGGAATCTCAACGACAGTGAGTGTATCAAAATTGCATTTTCCGTAAATAGATTGATAAAATGCAAGGCTATTTGCTACATCTGCTTTAGCTTTTTTCAAGTTTTTATTTAGGTGAAGAGAGAGAGAAGGAATTGCTGGATTTTTGAATTCCTCATTTTTGAATTTACCCATGTTGAAAGGAGCGAAATTTACAGGATATTTTGTAAACCAATGTGCAGTTTTTACTTTTTTATGCTTTACCTCAGAGATCTTTTTCCCCACACTTACAAGATCATAGCTTGAAGGATAATGAAATGTTAGATCAAAGAAGTTATAATCATAGGATAAATACTGAGGATACCAATAATCATAACTATATATTTTTACGATATTGCCACCTCTATAAATTAAATCTCCATAATAATCAATTAAGATTTTGTAAGAATGATCTTTAGTAATTGTTTCAGGAAGTTCTATCCACAAGATGTTGCCTTCCTCTCCCTTATAAAAATTTAATAAATCTCCATTTAATGAAGTAATGGAATTAATTCTTAATTTATCGAACAAAAAAAGATTTAGCCATTTGCTTGAATTCTTTAAACCATGAAATTCTATTGAGCAAGTCGCAGAGAATTCCATTCTATTTGTAATATTAGCATCAATGATATATTTATCGACATAAATTTCATCTTTCTTCTCAAATGATAAATCACTATTGGATAGATAATCTTCGGTACGATGGAATTTGCATATTGATTTATGATAATGATCTAAGTGAGTACCTCTATCATAACGAACAGATAAAGTGACTTCTTCTGTTTGATTTGGATCGATCTCAAAGAAAAAATTATCCCTTTTAATAATGCCTTTACTTAAATGTGCATAAAAATATCCACCTTGCTCATTATTAAGTATAGCTCGAATAAGTGAAGTGTTATATGCATTATCTCTATGATCATATAAATATTTAATACAGGGGTCTATATTTGTTTGGAATTTATGTAGAATAGTCTCATGAGTAAAATCTAATTTATTAGAAAATTCTGCTAATGTACTGTCAGTAAAAACCAAGAATAATAAATCAAATGAATTATTATAGGATTCAGTTTGGAATTCAGAATAAAGTCTTTCTCTGCTGATTTTTGTTGGAGGAGTAATACTGACGGTTCCTTTGCCTTTGAAAACAGCTGCTATGGTTTTTTCATTTACTTGTGATAGTAAATATAGCTTACCACTTTGTAGATGAAAATTTGCAACATCTCTACTGAATGAAAAATCATCTACTACTGCTACTTTTTCGCTTAATGCTGAGAGTTCATTTAGATCTTTATAAATTTTTTGTACATCATTGGCCTTCAGTGTTGAAATCCCAATTAGAATAAATGCAGTAATTATTATGTTCAAATGCTTCATTTGTTGCTCTCCTAATTCATTGTTTGTGTGTGTAAGTGAAGAATGGTGGGTGATACGGGATTCGAACCAGCGACCTCTACGATGTCAACGTAGCACTCTAACCAACTGAGCTAATCACCCACTATAGTTTACAAAATTTATCTAATTTAATTCGTCAAGTATTGGAACAAACCCTAGATTTATTCAAATAAATCTATCTGTGCCTGAGTAGGCTTAACATTAAAATGCTTGTATGTTTTCATTGTTGCTTTTCTGCCCTGTGGTGTTCTATCTAAAAATCCCTGCTGTATAAGGTAAGGCTCATAAATTTCTTCTACGGTTCCAGCATCTTCCCCTAAGGCAACAGCCAAAGTTTTCAACCCAACAGGTCCACCATTGTAATTTTCTATTAATAACCTTAATAGGCGTTTATCCATATCATCTAATCCTGCAAAATCAACATCCAACATTTTAAGAGCTTTTATTGCAATATCTTTAGTTATAATCCCATCACCTTTTATTTGTGCGTAATCTCTCACGCGACGGAGAAGACGATTTGCTACTCGTGGGGTTCCTCTGCTACGGCGAGCCATCTCCTGTGTTCCTTCCTCATCCAATGGAATATTCATTAATCCGGCAGAACGTTTAATTATTTGTTTAATGCTTTTAACATCATAATAATCTAAACGTAAAACTAACCCAAATCTAGCTCGTAAAGGAGAAGTTAACAAGCCTGCTCGTGTGGTTGCACCTATCATTGTAAATGGTTCAATATCAATTGAAAGTGAACGTGCAGAAGGACCACTATCAATAATTATTTCCATCTCAAAATCCTCAATAGCTGGGTACATATATTCTTCTACAACATGATTTAGTCTGTGAATTTCATCGATAAAAAACACGTCATTTCTTTGTAGATTTGTTAATATTCCAGCTAGATCTGGTGCTTTTTCTAAAACAGGACCGGAACTAACTTTTACTTCCACACCAAGTTCATTTGATATAATATGAGCAAGCGTAGTTTTCCCAAGCCCCGGAGGACCGTAAAATAAAATATGATCGAGTGGTTCTTTACGCAATTTTGTTGCTTGTATGGAAATATCGAGGATCTCTTTGATTTTCTCTTGCCCTACAAATTCATTTAGAGATTTAGGACGCAGGGTACGATCAAAATCTTTTTCTTCCGGTATATTAGCTGGATCTATAATTCTTTCTAACATCTATTCCTCTTTTGCTTCGGTAATTTTTTGAGAGATCAATCCAATAAAATAGAAAATTACACCAATCCCAATGATTATAAATGATGATAATAAATGTGCACCATAAGAATATCTAAGAAAACCTAATATGATCTTGAATAAACCGGTTACAAATGCGATTATTCCAATCAATTTAACGTATTCGTAGGTTTGTGGCATGATCATCTCCCTATAAATATTCTTAACTTACCTATAGTTAGATAACTCGATTTAATGCAAGTGATTTTTTCTGATAATGGAATAATTAAGATTATTCTTTTATGGCAATAGTAGCCGGACTTTTTCTTCCAATAATCGGACCATCAATAACTTTGAATCCAGCATTCATCATATTCTTACGGACCTGTTTTGCACAACTGTAAGTACTAAGTTTTGCTCCAACTCTCATTTTACTATATATTTTTTGGAACAACTCTTTACTCCACATTTCTGGTTGCTTTTTGGGTGAGAACGGATCGAAAAAAACTCTATCAAATACATCATTAGGAAGATCATCAATTTTTTGTAATGCATCTCCTAACAAAACATGAATTCGGTTATTGTTGCTATCGGTAACATCTAAATTTTTTGCAATTTCCCTAAAGGGATCAAACTCAGTTTTTAATATGTTGGGAACTTCAATATTCTTCATTGCTTCAATTATTTTGATGTCATTTTCTAGAGCGGTTATCTGCAGGTTTGAGTGACCTTTGCAGGCAGCAACAGAGTTGTAGCCCAGACCAAAACAGAAATCTAGAATTTGCATTCCATCTTCAATTCCTAAAGCTTTTACGTGCTTCTCAAATGCCTCTTCAATAGCTCCGGAAATTGTATGATAATGTTCACCCGCAATATTGCTAAAAGCTGTAAATGAGCCGTCTTGAGTTTTAACTAACTTCATTTATAATAATTATACAGTACTAAACTTTTAAAATCTTCTGATAAGCTTGATATATCTCATCATTAAAACAAACAAAAATAATTCTTTTAATTTCGTGATGTTCTTTCAAATATTTTCTTACTTCTGTTACTGCTATTTTAGCGGCTCTATCTATTGGAAAACGATACACTCCACAGCTGATTGCTGGAAATGCAATTGACTTGATACTATTTTGTACAGCAAGATCCAATGAGTTTTTGTAACAACTAATAAGTAGTTCATCCTCTTTTGTCTTTCCGCCATGCCATACTGGTCCAACAGTGTGAATTATATATTTTGCAGGAAGCTCATAACCCTTTGTTATTTTTGCTTTTCCGGTTGCACATCCTCCCAGTTTTCTACATTCACGTAACAGCTCTTCACCAGCAGCATTATGAATTGCTCCATCTACTCCGCCACCACCTAGAAGCGAGGTGTTTGCAGCATTCACAATTGCATCAACTTCCAATTTTGTAATATCTCCCTTCATTACCTGAATATTTTCCATAAGTTTATGCTCAATCTTTTCTAGCGTAGAGATCGTATTTAATCCAAGTTTTGTGATCTTGTATTTTTGGTAGGAACTTCCTGGTTTATTTGGAAATTTATAGGCAATAAGCTTATAAGTTCTTAACAGATTTAATGCTCGTTTAAAATTTCCAGATTTCCCTTTTCTGCCTAATTTCTCGGCAATATGTTTAGTAGATGTCTCTTGAATTGAGCATGTTTTTAATATTTGATAATGTAATTCGGTTAAGTTATTTGGATCCCAATCAAGCAAAGTTAGTTTAGACGATATATTTATTTTATCTAGATCTAGTTTTCTGATTTTAGAAATGGGTCCTCGAATCTTTTTAAAATGATTTATTAAATTGTTTGTTGAATCATCGTGGGAAGTTATTGCTACCGCAGAATTTAATTCGGGTAAGATCTTCTTGGCAAGCTGTTTGCCCAGCTCCACCCCCCACTGGTCAAAGCTAAAAATATTCCAAATTATTCCCTGAGTAAATATCTTGTGCTCATACATTGCAATTAGGCTTCCCAAAGTTCTGGGAGTTAATTGTTTAAAGAGAATTGAGTTCGTTGGTTTATTGCCCTTAAAAACATTATATGGCAAAATTCTCTTTATTTGCTCATCTGTTTTTCCTTCCTTTTTTAGTTCGGAAATTACTTCATTCTCTGTTTTTCCGTTCATTAAAGCTTCTGTTTGGGCAAAGAAATTTGAAAGTAATTTTTGGTGATGATCACTAATTGGATTTTGGGAAATAGCTGGAGCTAAAAAATCACAAGGTATCATTTTGGTCCCCTGATGAATAAGTTGATAAAAAGCGTGTTGTCCGTTTGTACCAGGTTCTCCCCAAATTATAGGACCGGTTTGATAATTTACCTCATTTCCAAAACGATCTACATTTTTTCCATTACTTTCCATGTTGCCTTGCTGTAGGTATGCAGGAAATCTATGAAGATATTGATCATAAGGTAATATTACCTCACTTTCTGTACCGAAAAAATTATTATACCAGATGCCGATGAGTGCAAGGATTACAGGGATGTTTTCTTTAAATGGAGCTTCTTTAAAATGGTTATCCATTGTATGTGCACCATCTAATAATTCTTCGAAATTTTCAAACCCAATTGCACAGGCAATAGATAGTCCGATTGCACTCCAAAGCGAATATCTTCCACCTACCCAATCCCAAAAGACAAACATATTTTGCGGATCAATGCCAAATTTTTCTACATCATTTTTATTTGTGGAAATTGCTACAAAATGCTTTTTAATAAACTCAGTTTTTTTAGCTTTAGACATAAACCACTCTCGTGCAGAAAGAGCATTTGTCATTGTTTCCTGAGTTGTAAATGTTTTAGAGGCGATCATAAACAAGGTTGTTTCCTGATTTAAGCTCTTGAGTGTTTCTACAAGATGCGAGCCATCAACATTAGAGATAAAATGAGTATTAATTCCTTTATTATATGGCATGAGAGATTCGGTAACCATTAATGGGCCCAAGTCAGACCCACCAATTCCAATATTCACAATATCAGTTATAGGTTTACCGCTAAATCCTTTCCATTGCCCAGTTGTTATTTTGTCAGAAAATTCCTTTATTTGCTGAAGTACTTTTTTTACATCGGGCATAACGTCTTTTCCATCAAATAATACAGGTTTATCTGAGCGGTTTCTAAGAGCGGTATGCAGAACAGCACGACCTTCGGTTTCATTGATCTTTGCTCCTGAAAACATATTATTTATAGCTGATTTCAAATCGATTTCATCAGCTAAATGTAGAAGCAGTTCAATTGTCTCATCAGTAATAATATTTTTAGAAAAATCTAATAGAATACCTTCAAAATCAATCGAGAATTTTTGAAAACGATTTTTATCTTTTTTAAATAGATCTTTCATGTGAACTAATTTCATTCTCTGAGAATGTTCTTCCAGATTCATCCACGCGACTGTTTTCGTTGGGTTGATCTTATTCAACATAACCTGCTCCATATTAATAATTCAGACTCGATTTAATAAAAAGAGTATTAATAAAGTCAAAATATTTATGCACTTAAATATGATCTTCTATAAATTCAATACTTTTTTTTGCAATTAATTCTTTGTCATAATCCATGGGTGCAACATGATAAGAATTTTCTAACCAGATGAGCTCCTTATCTTTTGATCCCAATTCTTCCATTGTATAAGTTGCACTAATTCTTGGCACAACATGATCCTCCTTTGATTTAAAAATAAGTACAGGAAGATTAATTTTGGGAAGCATTTTCCTTACCTCTTTCAACATCTGCAGCATCTCATAAATTCCATTTGTAGGAGTTCTGCCATAAGCAATTTCTTTGGATTTTGGATCTTTAATATCGGAAGCCACTGCGGGAATTGACTTAACGATTTTTCTTAAAATTGGTACAAACCAGAATCTGGGATCAGTGAATTTACTAGCATGATTTATGAGGATGATACCTGCTAATTCAGGATGTTTACCAGCCATATATAATGATAAACCTCCACCAAGCGACAAACCACATAAAAATATCTTGGAACATCTATTCTGCAATTTTGTTAATGAATTCTCTAGATCACTTATCCAGTCAGTATATTTTAGTGAATTCATATCCTGCCATTTTGTACCATGACCAGATAACCCAGGTAATTCTACATTAAAACCTGCATCTGCGAATTGCTCTGCAAGGAATTCCATCGAAGATGTTGTTGAAGTAATCCCATGAACTATAAGCACACCAATTTCATTTTTTGAAACATGTGAGAATGGTTGATGATATTTTGTAAGATCCATAATTTCCTCATTTTATTATATCCAATCGAGTGATCGTTTTACAGCTTTTTGCCATTTACTATAAAAATTACTTCTATCCTTCTCGGTCATACCTGGTTTCCAGATTTTCTTTTCTTTCCAATTATTTTGTAATTCTTTTTTGTTTTTCCAGAAGCCAACAGCAAGTCCAGCTGCATAAGCTGCACCAAGAGCTGTAGTTTCGGCAATAACCGGCACAATTACAGATGCATTTAAAATATCAGCTTGGAATTGCATTAACAATTTGCTGGCGGTCATTCCACCATCAACCCTTAATTCGTTAATATCTAAACCAGAATCTTTCTGCATTGCTTCAAATACATCGCGAGTTTGGAAGGCAGTAGCTTCCAAAACTGAACGTGCAATATGCGATTTATTTACGAAGTGGGTAAGTCCGATAATTGTACCACGAGCTTCTGAATTCCAATATGGAGCAAACAGACCGGAAAAAGCAGGAACAAAATAAACCCCACCATTATCGGGTACTTTTTCTGCCAATTCATTGATTTCTCTAGACTCCTTTATCAAGCTAAAGTTATCGCGAATCCATTGAATTAATGAACCGGCAATTGCAACTGAACCTTCCAATGCATAAACTGGTTTCTGATCTTTTATTTGATATCCAACAGTTGTGATAAGTCCATTTTTGGATGGGCAAATCTCATTTCCAGTATTTAACAAGATGAAACATCCTGTCCCGTATGTATTTTTTACATCTCCTTTTTGGAAGCAAGTTTGACCAAACAATGCAGCTTGCTGATCTCCTAAAATTCCTGAAATTGGGATCTCATTTCTAAATGCGGTTTTTGTTTTTCCATAGATCTCGGATGAAGAACAAATTTTCGGTAACATTTTGCGGGGAATATCTAAAGTTGTTAATAATTCATCATCCCAATCTAGGGTTTGCAAATTCATCAGCATAGTTCTGCTAGCATTTGTTACGTCGGTAATGTGTTTTCCTTTTGTTAAATTCCAAACGATCCAACTATCCATATTCCCAAAAATCGCTTCACCATTTTCTGCTGCTTTCCGAAGATCTTTTACGTTATTTAAAAGCCATTTAATTTTTGGACCTGAAAAGTAAGTTGCGATAGGGAGACCTGTTTTTTGCTGAAATAGATCTTTTCTGTTTTCTAAAGCTCTACAAATTTTATTGGTTCTTGTATCTTGCCAGACGATTGCATTATAATATGGTTTTCCAGTATTCTTACTCCAAATAACTGTAGTTTCACGTTGATTAGTAATGCCGATAGCGGCAATTTGATC
>CAXCCM010000055.1:0-9414 GCA_963981005.1 uncultured bacterium
CTTAACCGCAGGGATGACCATGGCATTACCATCTAGGAAGAACATTTTACGTACATCCGCTCCATAAACCTGCCGTGCAGTATCCATATCTTTTTTAATCTCAGCTAATTTGCGCACCTTGAATTTTTTCATATTAGCAAAACAGAAATTGCAACGGTAGGTGCAACCCTCTGTAACTTGTATCAGCAGGCTTCCAGCTTCACTGGGTGGACGGTAAACCGGATCTGAATAATATATTCCGTGGATATGCATATTTAGCTAAACCTTAATTTCCATCAACTCTGCCAATGAAAATTCCCTTTCATTTTGAGTTATTAACATCAAATCGTCTAAAAATATTTATAATACTTATTGAAGTTGTTAATATGTGGATGTTTTTCGTCAAGCAGAAAAGAAAAGTGTGATTATTTTGCAAGGAGAGGCAAGATATTAACAAGAATTATTCAGTAAAATATTGGCAATTATCATTTAATGATTAATTTAATATGCGGAATAGGTTAAGAAAATTTAATCGATTAAAGGAATTATTTAATGACTTTGAAAGAAGCAGAACCTTTTAGATCAAAAGATTTGGCAAGGGAATACAAAACAGTGAATGCAATGATCAAATTGTATTGTAATAAATTACATCATTCTGAGGGAATTTGTGATGAATGTAAGGATTTATTGATCTATGCAGAAGCTAGAATTAGAAAATGTCCTCATTACGAAAGTAAGATCCCGTGTAAAAATTGTACAGTTCATTGTTATATAGAACCCTACAAAGAGAAAATCAGGAATGTTATGAGATTTTCCGGTCCACGAATGATCATTTATCATCCCATTTTGGCATTTTACCATATATTGTCACTGTTCAAAGAAGATCGGTTGAAAAAGCGAGAAAACCAATAGAAAGTAGAAACTTCCTACTATAAGAGATAATAATCAGTTAATCGGATCGAAAACGATAGACATAACCCCAATTGAGACAAGGAACAACAGGGTCATTTGCAAGATTACCGATATCATCTCTCCACGGTGCTGCAAGCCCAATTTCAAAAAAGAATCCCTTATAATTTATGCTATAAGAAATTCCTGTAGCTCCATACCTGTAATCAGCTCCAGGATCACTACCGACAACCCAACATGTTACAAGATTAATACTCTGCTGTAATTTAACTGAGTCATAGAAGGCATAACCCAAATTGAATTGGAATTCGTGAAGGTCATTGTTCAAATACATCCCGGTTAAACGAATACCTGTGCTGTTCCACCAGTATCCAATGCTGGGGCGGATAAGCATAGATTTGGTAATACCCAGTTCTGGGTATGAGAGTTTGCTCTGTTTCTCAGCTCCGAAAGCATTCGTACAGAGCATAATTACAACTGCCAGTAATATACATCTAAATATTTTTGGTTTTCTATTACTCATAAATGCTCCTTTGTATTTTTTTAAAATCTTAGTACGGCAGAAGTGTACTATTTTAAGATCAATCCAATAAGTGCAAATAACAGAGCCAGGTTCATAGAAATTATATAGGAATAAAACCAACCACCGGTTTTTCCTGTTTTTTCTTTGGTAATTTTGGCATATTCATGGATGTATTTTAAGATGAGTACCCTTAAGAATAGATAGTTGATTTTATGTCCGCGTTTAGATAAAAAACTGGTGATCGCAATAGAAGAAACAGCCCCCCATGCTATACTAATTAGCGCTAATCCAAGAAAAATCTCTAACATAATATCCTCCTGAAATTCTTCTATCCTATTGAAATATTGTAAGATAGATGTCAAGTATAATAAAAAAGCCTGCTGTATTTCAGCAGGCTTAATATAACTATATTTATTGTTTTAAACGAAGAATTTCTTTAATTTACTAAAGAAGCTTTTCTCTGGATTTAATTTCTTTTCGGAATCAAATTTTGCCAGTTTTTCAAATAGATCTTTTTCTTCTGAATTTAATCTGGTGGGAGTTATTACATGAATTTTAATAAACAGATCTCCATGATATGATGAATTCACATGAGGTAGACCTTGAGAACGTAATCGGAACACCTTACTGCTTTGTGTTCCAGCAGGAATTTTCATCTTAACCTTTCCGGTTAATGTTGGAACCATTATATCTGTTCCCATTGCAGCTTGAGAAAAACTTATAGGAAATTCACAAACAAGATCTGCATCTTGGCGTTCAAAAATATTGTGCTCTTTTTCTTGAATATGAACTAAGATATCACCATGCTCTCCACCACGCTTCCCCATATTGCCCTGACCACGAAGGCGGATATATTGTCCCTCAGAAACGCCTGCAGGAATTTTTATACTGATGGTTTTTGCTTTTTTTGTACGTCCTTCACCTCTACATTTTGGGCAGCGATTTTTAATGATCTTTCCTTCACCATGGCAGGAAGGACATTCCACAACTGTTTGCATTTGACCAAATAATGAGCGTGTCATTTGCCGTACCTGACCAGAGCCATTACACTGACTACAAGTTTCTACAGAGCCATCTTGAGAACCGGAGCCATCGCAAGTTTCACAAGTATCTTGAATGTTTATCTTTATTTTTTTACTGATCCCTTTGGCAATTTCTTCTAAGGTGAGAGAGAGAGAGATTTGCAGATCTTCACCTTGATTACTTCTTCTTCTACCTCTGCCGCCGCCAAAACCAGAACCGAACAGACCTTCAAAAATACTGCCAAGTCCGCCACTTCCAAAAATATCAGAAAAATCTGAGGCATGTGAAAAATTATCCCAGCCAAATCCACCACCACCAAAAGCACCTTCCATTCCAGCATGACCAAACTGATCGTATCTCTGCTTCTTGCTGTCATCACTTAGAACTTCATAGGCTTCCGATGCTTCCTTAAACTTCTCTTCAGCTGCTTTATCGTTGTTGTTTTTGTCGGGATGATACTTCATCGCCAATTTGCGATATGCTTTTTTTATCTCAGATGAATTAGCATTTTTATCTAATCCCAAAACTTCATAATAATCTCTCTTTGCCATCATACTCCCTTTAATAATTCAACCTTGCAAAGCGTTAACTCCGCAAGGTAAAATTCTATATCGATACAATTTATGTTTTGTGCTTAACTATTTTTCTTCTTCGTCCACAACTTCAAAATCAGCGTCTACAGGTCCATCTTTTTTTGGTTCTTGCTGCTGATTCTGTCCACCCATTTTGCTTGGATCAAAATCTGCATTTCCCATATTAGGATTTGTTCCGCCTTGAGCTTGTTGCTCTTTTTGCATTTCTGCATAAATTATCTCACCAATTTTTTGAGCCTTTTTGGCAAGATCATCACGAACTGCTTCGTATTCTTCTTTGGAAGCTGAATTTTTATTAAGCTCTTCAAGTTTTTCTTTAGCTTCCTTTATCGCTTCTTCGATAGGTTTCTTTTCATCGTCCTTCAACTTATCACCATGCTCTTCCATACTTTTTTCTGTAGAGAATATAAGAGTATCAAGTTCGTTACGAGCGGTAATTGATTCTTTTTGTTTTGCATCTTCATCAGCATGAGCTTCAGCATCTTTTACCATTCTTTCAATTTCACTTTCATCCAAAGAACCAGTTCTTTCTATCTTGATAGACTGTTCTTGCCCTGTTCCCTTATCTTTTGCGTGAACGTGTAAAATTCCATTTGCGTCAATATCAAAAGTTACTTCAATTTGTGGAACACCACGTGGTGCAGCAGGAATTCCGGTAAGCTCAAAGTTACCAAGTCTTCTGTTGTCTGCAGCCATAGAACGTTCCCCTTGAAGAACTACAATGCTAACGGCCGGCTGATTATCTGCAGCAGTTGAGAACACCTGGCTCTTCTTAGTTGGAATTGTTGTATTTCTTTCTATAAGTGATGTCATTACGCCACCAAGAGTTTCGATACCCAAAGAGAGTGGAGTTACATCAAGAAGTAGAATGTCATTAAGGTTTTCATCACCTGCCAAAATTCCACCCTGAATAGCAGCACCAACGGCAACAACTTCGTCAGGATTCACACTCTTATTAGCCTTTTTACCGAAGAATTTTTCTACAGCTTCTATAACTGCAGGAACTCTTGTGCTTCCACCTACAACAAGGATTTCATCAATGTCACTAGCAGAAAGTTTAGCATCTTTAAGTGCAATTTTACAAGGATCTATTGAACGTGCAACAAGACCACTGATCATTCTGTTGAATTGTGCAAGTGAAAGATCAAGATTAAGGTGTTTTGGTCCGGAAGCATCTGCTGTAATAAATGGCAGATTGATGTTTGTTGTTGGGGTTCCAGAAAGTTCGATCTTAGCTTTTTCTGCAGCTTCTTTAACTCTTTGCAGCGCCATAGCATCACCAGAAATATCTACACCTTCACTTTTCTTGAATTCTTCAAGGATCCAATCCATAATCTTCTTATCGAAGTCATCTCCACCGAGGTGAGTATCACCGTTTGTAGATAAAACTTCCACAACGCCTTCTGCAACTTCCAATATTGAAATATCAAATGTTCCACCACCAAGGTCATAAACAGCTACTTTTTCTTCTTTTTTACTTTCGAGTCCGTATGCTAATGCAGCAGCAGTTGGCTCATTTATGATTCTTTTAACATCTAGTCCGGCAATTTTACCAGCATCTTTTGTAGCTTGTCTTTGAGCATCATTAAAATATGCAGGAACTGTAACTACAGCTTCTGTGATCTCTGTTCCAAGATGGGCTTCTGCAGTTTCTTTCATTTTTATAAGAACCATTGCAGAAATTTCTTGAGGTGTGAAATCTTTATTTTCTACATCAATATGAACTGTAGCTTCACCGAATTTTCCACCTTTTATTTGATAGTTAACATTTTGAATTTCAGAGCCAACTTCATTAAGTTGTCTTCCCATAAATCTTTTAATTGAAGAAACTGTATTCTTCGGATTTGTAACAGCCTGACGTTTTGCCAGCTGTCCTACTAATCTTTGTTTGTCTTTTGTAAAAGCAACTACAGATGGTGTAGTTCTTGTACCTTCTGCATTTTGAATAACGGTTGGTTTTCCACCTTCCATTACACTAACGCAAGAGTTTGTTGTTCCAAGGTCGATTCCAATAATCTTTCCCATAATATCCTCCATTATGCCTTATTCTTTTTTTTCTTATCTTTATTAGTTTTTACTGCTTCCGGCTTTTCTCCGTTAGAAACTGCTACACGCGCAGGCCTTATAACCTTTGAGTTCATTGTGTAACCGTTTTGTATAACAGCCGCGATCTTATTATCTTCTAATTCGGAAGGAATATGAGCCAGAGCTTCATGAAACTGTGGATCAAATTCTTCTCCAAATGCTTCTATCTTTTCTACACCTTCTTTTTTTAGAACTCCATCCAATTGTTGAAAAATGAGTTCAATTCCTTTTTCATACGATTCACGATTTTTTTCTGCTTCAGGATGCATCGCGCGTTCGAAATTATCTAGTACATCACAAAGTTCTAGTACGATTCGCTCAGTAGCATTTTTTATCCAATCAGATTTCTCTGAGATTGTTCTACGTCGGAAATTCTCAAACTCTGCAGCACTGCGTACCCACTTATCTTTAAGCTCTGCATTTTCTGCTAAAAGATTTTGATACTTCTCTTCAAGTGTGAGTACTTTCTTCCGCTTCTTTTCTTCTGGATTTTTTTCACTTTTTTTCTTTGTCATTTTTTTGGTACCACCATTCCTTTTTTCGTGGTTTCTGTTATTATGTTCGCAATATCTCTAATTATTGCTATATTTTTTGCATAATTCATTCTTATTGGTCCTAAAACTCCTAAATATCCAGGAATTCCAAAGATCTCATATTTAGCAAAGATCATTGCATAATTTGTGAATTCTGGCTGAGCAAAATCTTCACCCATCAAAATGTTCCAAGAGCTGGTCTCTTTTTCCTGCATCAAGTTTATCAGGTGATCTTGCCTTTGCATAAAATTAAGAAAAGTCAGAATAGATTTTTTATCATTGAATTCCGGTTGTTCCAAAAACGAAATATTTCCATCAAAATGAATATAATAGTTGTTGATCTCAGAAAAAGCATTTTGAAGCTCTTCTAGGAATTGCTTTAAAATAATATTCTCTTCGGTAACTTTTTCTGCAAGTTCTTCCAAAACAGTATTTTGAATATCAAATATTCTCTGACCTGCCAAAGTATCATTTATATAACGAACGATTGCTTTGAGCTGAGTAGGAGAAATATTATGGTCACATTTTAAGATAACTGTTTTATCAAGGCCGGAATCTAAACTTACCACAAAGAGTAGTTTGTCACTTGATATTTTAAAAACATCAAGCTTTTCTAAGTAGCCATAAGATACTTCTGGCTCTGCAACAAAGCTAAGCTGATCTGTTTCACGCGCAAGTAGTTGCATAATATAATGTAGAGCAAGTGGTGTATCTTTATAATGTTTTATAAGAATATCACGCAGGATATCGGCTCTTTCAAATTGAGTTTTAGCTATTTCATTGGCGCTTTTTTCAATATAAGTACGGTAGCCAGTAATGGTTGGAATCCTACCGGCAGAAGTATGAGGTTGATAGATAAGGTTAGCTTTTTCCAGCTTGTTCAGATCTATCCTAATTGTTGCGGGGCTTGTATTTTCTAAATATTTTTCGCAGATCAGTTTAGAAGATATTGGCTCACAAGAGATAGCATATTCTTCTACAACATGCTTCAGCACCTGCCCTCTACGAATTTCATTCTTTTTCATCTTATTTCCCCTTCAATTATTAGCAGAAATTATTCTCAACTGCTAACTAGGGACAATTTAATTTCGATAATTCAAATGTCAAATCATTTTTTAGCAGACAAACTAAAAGAGTGCTAATAAATCGTTAGGTGTTCTGTTGCTCCGCTTTCTGCAAATTTCCAAAATTAATATTAAGTTATTTATTTGACATTAATATTGATTATTCAAGACAATCTCACTAATAAAATAGGAGTTAATTATATGAATGGAATTATATTCTTTAAAACAAAGAGATTAGATCTGATAAAGAAATTCTATCTTGAAGAAATTGGTTGTACTGTCTGGCTAGAACAAGCCGATTGCTGTATTTTCAAATTTGGAAATATGCTATTTGGTTTTTGCGATAGGGAAGTTGTAGATAGATGCGGAATGATAACATTTTTCTATGAAACTAAAAGAGAAGTTGATGCGATGTATTCAAAATTTTATACAATTGCAGAAGATGAACCAAAGATGAATCCGAAATATAGAATTTATCATTTCTTTGCGAAAGATCCTGAAGAGAGGATAATTGAATTTCAATGGTTTGAAAAGAAGATGAAAATTTAACTACTTTTTGTTTTTCACAAATCTATCAAACCATTCTATCATTTCTGCAAGAACATGAAGCCCGGATCTTCTAGCTCGATAACCATGACCCTCATAAGGCAAAACAACCAGCTTTGCAGTTCCGCCATTCCCTTTGAGTGCCTGATAAAACCTTTTTGACTGCATCGGGTATGTCCCTGAATTTGGATCATCTTCCCCATGAATAAGTAAAATTGGTTCTGTTACTTCTTCGGCATGAGCAAATGGAGAAACTTCCATATAGAAATCTTTAGCCTTCCAAAATGTACGCCGTTCACTTTGGAATCCAAATGGAGTTAGAGTTCTATTATAAGCACCGCTACGTGCAATTCCTGCAGCACAAAGATCGCTGTGTGCAAGAACATTTGCAACCATGAAAGCTCCGTAGCTATGCCCGGTTATTCCTACTCTTTTTGGGTCGATAACACCTCTTTCATCCAAATATTTTATTGCAGCTTCTACGCTATTAATGGTTTGCTCTATAAATGTTTCATTTACAGTTTCGGGATCTCCAACAATTGGGATTGATGCTTTTGTTAAAACTGCATATCCTTCCAATACAAAATAGCGAACCGATGATCCGCTAAATCTGCTGAATCTGCTTGAAGTAGTTGTTATCTGACCGGCCGTTGCACTATCGGTAAACTCTTGCGGATAAGCATTTATAACGAGTGGAAGTTTGTCTCCTTCTTTATATCTTGCAGGAAGATATAACTCTGCTGAAAGTGGAATACCATCTTTACGAGTGTAGGTTACCATCTCTTTTGTGATTTCGGATAGTTGTTTAAAATTATTCGGATAATTTGTGATCTCTTTCCGTTCTCCACTTTCTAAATTCACAAGAAAATAGTTTGGTGGATTGCTCTGATTTTCACTTCTAATTATGATTTTATTTAAGGTGTCATCAGCAAAATTTTGAATTGTTTCATAATGATCTTTCTTGCAGCGAAACAATATCTCTTTTTCTTTTGTAACCAGATTAAATTTTTGCAGATATGGGAAATTACCTTCCGAAGTTGCTCCTGTATTGTTCTCATAATAAACTACATCACCACTTTTGATGAATACATTTCTACCATATTTTGTTTTCTTATGTACCAATTTACCGGGATCACTATATTTATCACGAGTGCTGAGATCATAAACTAATTTTGGCTTACCACCAATTTCAAGTAGCCAACCCTCTTTCCAAATTTTATCACGATCATACTCATAATAAATTAATTCATCTTTGTTTTCTGACCAATCAATCCTAGAAAACCGGTGCTCAGTTCTAAATATTTCTTCAGCAATTTCAGTTTCTGGTGATTCTAACAGCATAATTTTATCACGATGATCAACAACAACTTTTGGGTTACCTTCATCTAAAGCTTCTACCCAAATTAATGTTGCATTTTTGAGCGGTTGCCACATAAATTTACGGGGACCTATGTAGGTACCACCAATTGGAACTTCATCTTGCAAAGGTCTGGAATGAAGCGCATTTACAAGCTCACCACCAAAATCCCAAACTTCAAAATCTTTTGGGAAACGATAATATGGAAGAAGGTAAGAATACGGCCTTTGAATTCGCTCGATCAGAAGGTATTCATTATTTGGTGAAGAGTATATTTCATTAAATATTGATGGCTCTCCAATTTTCTTGATCTTTCCACTTGTTGTATTCAACAAAATTAATTGAGAGGTAAAATAATGATCAAAAAGAGCTTCATCATGTTTGTTTTGCATAAGATTTTGATATGTTCGTGTAACACTCTTCTTACCATAAGTTTCCTCGATAATCGGCGTTTCTGGAACATCTGGTTTTGCAGGTTCATTATTACGATTGTTTGGAATGACCTTCAGCAGAATATTCTCATTATCATTTATCCAACAAATTATTCCATCTTCTAAAATATCATTAATAAATAGATCAGAAATTACTTTACATTCTCCATTCTCAAGGTCGGCAATAATAAGCTGAACACCGCTTTCCGTCTCATTTAATAATGCAGCTTTTTTGCTATTGTTGGAAATTGAAAGATCTCTTATCTTTGCATCTTTAGGAAGCTGGATAGGAGTTCGTGATTTAGTGTTAAGATCAAAAATATTTATTTTATTTATGGGATAATTTTCTAAATTAGTATTTAATCTTTTAC
>CAXCCM010000056.1:0-9297 GCA_963981005.1 uncultured bacterium
GATAAAAATGTACTATACATTTCGGGTGAAGAGAGTGAGGAACAGATCAAACTTCGAAGTCAGCGACTTGAATGTAATTCCGATAAATTATTTCTTTATTGCGCGACTGATTTTGAGGAGATTGCTCAAACAATATTTAATACAGAGCCCGATGTTGTGATTATAGATTCAATACAATCAATGTATCTAAGTACAATAGAAAGTGCACCTGGAAGTGTTTCACAACTGCGAGAATGTACTGGCTTTTTTACACGCATTGCAAAACAGAAAAATATTCCTATTTTCCTTATTGGACATGTAACAAAAGGTGGCATGGTTGCAGGTCCAAAAATAATTGAGCACATGGTAGATACCGTGCTTTACTTTGAAGGAGAAACACAAAATCAGTTTAAGATCCTACGTGCTACAAAGAATAGATTTGGTTCCACAAATGAGATAGGACTTTTCGAAATGCTCTCTACAGGTTTATCAGAAGTAAAAGATCCTTCTCAGTTATTCCTAACAAGAGAGAATAATATTGGTTCTTCTGTAGGATGTCTTTTGGAAGGTTCAAGGGCTTTTCTGGTAGAAGTACAAGCTCTTGTCTCTCCTGCAAGTTATGGAACTCCTCAGAGGGTTTCGCTGGGATTCAATCATCGTAAATTAGCATTGCTGCTTGCTGTTGTAGAAAAAAATCTTTCTATTAACCTTAGGAATAATGACGTTTTTTTGAATCTTACTGGTGGAATTAAAGTTACAGATCCCGGATTAGATCTTTCGATTGTTGCTGCAATTCTATCTAGCTTTAAAGAAATTACTCTTCCCGCAAATACACTCTTGCTTGGTGAAGTTGGTCTTAATGGAGAAATTAGACCAGTTTCTCAAACAGATAAAAGAATTAAAGAAGCAAAAAAACTAGGTTACGAAAATATTATTATTTCTGCAAAAAGTAAAAATTCAAGTAAAGAATCAAATATAAAAAAAATCAAACATATCAAGCAACTCTTCCCGATTCTGTTTAATAAATAATTTCTTTGAAGTATAATAATCTAATAAAAAAAACCCCTTTGGAATTCCAAAGGGGTTTTTTACAATTATTTATGCTATTTTAAAATCCACCGGATTTCGTAGCTTCTTTAAGCTGTGATAAAGTTTTTCTAGTTTTATTAATGTCACTAATAACAGAAGAGTTATCAGTTCTATTTTCTGTTTCTGTAAGATATTGCTCAGCTTTTTTGAAGTTAGAATTAGCTTCAGCTTTTACATTAGTTATCATCTCACTCATTTCATCAGCTTTTTCTCCATAGTAAACACTTTTATCTTTATACATCTCTTCATACTCAAGGAATTGCTCATATTTTTTATATCCAATTTTCTGGTGGATAGAAGCTAAAACGCGATAAGAATCATGAAGTTCTGCATCAATTTCAATCGCTTTATTTGCATTAGCTTTTGCTTTTGTGAAATTCTCTAGAACAATATAAACGTCTGCAAGACGTAAATAAACTTTAGGATTATCCTGATCGATTGCTTTGAGATCCTTCAGAACCTTTAGAGCCTCTTCATTTTGATTTGTTTCTCTATAAGCTCCAGCTAGATTCATATATGCAGTTTTATTATCTGGTTGATCTATAACCATTTGTTTATACTTTTCTATTGCACTTTCTAATTTACCTGTTTTATGATAACACTTTCCTAGCTTCTTCCATAAATCATCATCTTCAGGGAAAGCATTAGAAGCAGCTTCTAAAGGAGCTATTGCTTCATCATAGAATTCGGTATTATAAAGAACTTCACCCAAAGCTTTAAATGCTTCAAAATATTCTTCATCAATTTCTATTGCGCTATTAAAAGCATCCTTAGCTTGATCCGTATATTCCAATTCAGCATAGATATTTCCAATGCTTAACCAGATCTCTTTATTCTCTTCAAATTCAGTAATTTTTTCAAGAGCTTCAGCAGCAAGTTCAAACTCTTCCATCGCAATATATGATTTGCTTAAGTAATTTAGGATATCTTTATCTTCAGGTACTATTTCTAAAGCGGTATTGTAAAATTCTATAGAAGCTTCGAATTCTTTATTCAGAAACTTTATTAGGCCAAGATAAAAAAATCCATCCCTGTTCGTTGTATCCATATTAACCAGATTCTGGAATGTCTCTTCAGCTGAAGTATAGTTTTTACTGCTAAAATGCTGCATCCCGATATTAAGTAATTTCTCAATCTCACCAGCACCTAATTTTTGTATTTTTGGAATAAGCTCCTCAGTTATTACCTGCTGTCTTTGCTTACTTTTTTTCTCAACCACAAAAGAAGTTACGCTAACCTCATTTGTTTGCATACTATATATTTTTGCCACAATTTTAAAACTGGAACTAGATTCTGCAGAAATTGTTCCCCAAATTACAATATTTGCATTAAGTTCGCCACCCATTGCTGCAATATCTTCTACTCCAGCGTAAGAAAGATTTGAAATTCCAGAAGCTTGAAGCGCTTTCTTAGATTTTTTCATATCTATCAATTCGATATCATCAAATCCTTTAAATACTATAGAAAAATCTCTCTTCATTAAAGAATTTGCAACGTATTCACTCTCTCTGTCACTGCTGAATTCTAAGATCGCAACCTTTTGAGCATCTGCCATAAGTATTGTGCTGATAATAAGTAGCATAAGTAATGATAATATAATTTTTTTCACATTTCCTCCTGAATCTTTAATATTTTAATAATTTCAAAACTTTTTAACGTGCAATAATTTGCAAGTTTTTTAATTCACTAAAGAAAATATTCTACTAACATCTTCTTATATATAATATTAGCGAAATTAATATGAATGTCAAACTTCAATTGTATAGGATATTAATTTCCCCATTTTAAAATTAATAGCACAATTCTGTTCCATAACTATATTGCTTATGCCAATAAAATTGTTGGAATAGTCCGCATCATTAACTGGATATTTAAACCCTTTTAGTGATAATCCTTCAATAGAAGTAAGTGAAAAAAATGAAATTGTTTGTCCAATAGATAAAGCAATGTTATGACTACCGGGTGAGTAAAGTTTCATCACTCCAAAATTATCATAAATTTCTAATGGAATTAATTCATTATAATTTTGAAAGATGAGGATATTTGCTAAAGTATGATCAGTTCTATTACCCAAGGCAGCTACTATTTTTATACTTGTTGGATTTAATTTTAAAGCATGATCAATAGCTTTTTGCAGATCTGTATTACTTTGATCATTGATCTTAACAAATTTTGGTTCAGAGAAATACTTAATGTTTTCTAAAGTTATTGAATCAAGATCACCAACAATATAATCTGGAGTAATGCTGTCGGCTCTACATATATTTGCACCACCATCAGCAGCGATAATAACATCAACATCCTTCAGGATCTTCCTAATATTATTAACTCTTTCTCCATTAGCCATGATTGCAATAACATTTTTTTTCATTATTATTTCCTTTACTTCTGCTGTCACTTTAGGTACTTAATAGATGTTGGTCAAGTTAGAATTAAATTATGATCAATTGAATTTTTTAATATATAGATAAATAATTCTTTTAAGAATTGAATCAATAATGATGCCGGTAAGTCCCATTATGATGAAATAGATCAACATTTCTGGATATTTTAAAAGATAGCGAAAATCAAGAAGTCTAAACCCCATTCCACTATTAACACCCAACATCTCAGCTGCAATTATCACCGTCCAACCCAATCCCCATATTATTCGGAATAGATTTAGTAGAGAAGATAAAGTGAGAGGTAGTTCAATATGAAGAAACATTTGTAATGGTGATGCCCCCAGAACGTTACCTTCATCAAGGTATTCATGAGGTAGATTTGAAAAACTACTTGAAGCAGCAATTATTGTGGGGAAGAAGAGTGTGATGAACATAATAAATGTTACTGGTGCTTCACCTAATCCAAACCAGATAATGGCAAAAGGCAACCAGGCAAATGGTGAAATATGACGAATAAAATTAATTATAGGAAGAAACAAATTATTTAAAGTAATAGAATGGTATAATAAATAACCACCAATTACTCCCATAATCCATGCTATTACTGCAATTATGGTTACTCGCATAAACGAAATTGCAAGATCAGAGAAGAGCAGACCTACAGAAGTCTTACTTTCTAATATCTCAATAAAAGAAATTCCAAGTGAAAAAGCTAGAGTAATAAAAAAAAATAAGACGAGAAATCCACCAAGGATTTTCGATCTATTTAATTTCGTAATATACATCTTCTAGCACTACCGAATTTTCAGCATAACCTTTTTCGATCATTTTATTAAAAGCTTTCAACTCAAATTTTTTCATATTTTCATCTAATCCCATCACATATTTTGTATGATACAAAGACTGCTTAGAATATGGAGGATACAATTCATAAAATTCTTCAACCGCTTTGTAGGCGGTGTCAGGAGATTTATTAAGTTCATTTGTTGCAGTATTTAAACCATCAAGAAAACTCTTTATCATCTCTTTTTTAGAAATTATCGCATTCTCGGTTGCTGTAATATTGCAACATGTATGCAGCGGATGGTCATCTCCATACCAATGTAAGATATTGTAATCACTATTAAATTTAAATATCGATGGAACATAATAACTAAGAGCATCAACTTCACCTGCCTTTAATGCAGTTGCCATATCCATTGGTGTTCTAAAATAAACAAATTCAATATCTAAATTCTTATCTTCAATAAGCATTTCTGCAAATATATCTAAAGTGGAAGCTCTTAGAACACCAAGTTTTTTACCTTGTAGTTGGTCTAATTTATTTATTGAAGGATTTGCAATAATACCGTCGCTTTCTCGCTCTAAAAAAGAGATTATCTTCACTTTTCTACCGTTAGAAATATCTAGCCATGTGTAGGTAAAAGGAAGAATCGCAACATCGATTTTCCCTGAGATCAAAGCCTCGTTTGTTTCCCAACCGGAAGCAAAATTCTTAATGATAAAATCATCTCTATTTAAAAAATCTGTAGCTAATCCGAAATCAAAAGTAAGATGGTTTAGTGATGGTTTAATTATACCAATAATCAGTTTATCTTTTCTACCATTTGTACAACCAAAAATCAACATGAGTATCAATAATATCCAAATAAATTTTTTCATATTTTTCTCCTTATAAATACAAAGCCACCCTGAAACAGTCAGGGTGGCTTATTTTATTAAACCTAGATCTTTACTGTAAATTATTATTTACTAACTTAATTCTAAAATTGTGTTCTTAATGATGTTAACACTTTCCATAAGCTGCTCTTCTGTAATTACAAGTGGTGGTGCAAAACGGATTATATGCTGATGTGTTGGCTTTGCAAGAAGTCCATTTTCTTTAAGCTTAACACAAACATCCCAAGCTTCAACTCCGTTTGATGGCTTGATGATAACAGCATTTAAAAGTCCTTTCCCACGAACAAGTTGAATTAGTGGAGAATCGATCCTTTCCATTTCAGAACGGAATAACTTTCCTAACTCCTCAGCTTTCTCAGTAAGGTTTTCTTCTTCCACAACTTCTAAAGCAGCTTTGGCAACTGTACAAGCAAGTGGGAACCCACCGAAGGTGGAACCATGCTCACCTGGTTTTATTGTAAGCATAATTTCTTTTGAAGATAACACAGCAGATACAGGAAGAACCCCACCAGAAATAGCTTTACCTAAAATTACGATATCCGGCTTTATCCCTGAGTGATCACTACAAAGGAGTTTACCAGTTCTGGCAATACCTGTTTGAACTTCATCAGCAACAAATAGTACATTATGCTTTTTACAAATATCATAACAATCTTTTATATAATTATCATCTGGAACAAAAACACCTGCTTCACCCTGAATCGGCTCAACAATAAATGCTGCAACATTCTTGCCTTGCTCTTGTAAAATATCTTCCAATGCTTGTGTGTTATTATAGGGAATTTTCTCTACACCTGGTGTGAATGGACCAAATCCTTTTCGGCAATCTGGGTCTGTAGAGGCAGAAACAATTGTAATTGTTCTTCCATGAAAGTTACCTTCTGCAAAAATTATAATAGCGTTATCTTCTTCTATACCTTTTTTCTCATATCCCCATTTACGTGAAAGTTTTATGGCAGTTTCTACCGCTTCTGCACCTGTATTCATTGGTAGGACCATTTCATAACCAAAGAACTCGGTAATAAATTTTTCATATTCTCCCAATTTGTTATTGAAAAAAGCACGAGAAGTGAGTGTAAGAATATTGGCTTGATCTGTTAGTGCATTTATAATCTTTGGATGGCAATGTCCTTGATTTACAGCTGAATATGCAGAAAGAAAATCGTAATATTCATTTCCTTCCGGATCCCAAACTTTTGCGCCTTCCCCTTTTGCTAAGACAACCGGAAGTGGATGATAATTGTGCGCACCGTATGTCTCTTCTAAAGTCATAGCTTCTTTACTGCTGATGTTACCAAATACCAATTTTTCTGACATAATATTCTCCTAAATGTATAATTATTTTTGATTTCTTTTTCTTAAATGAAGGTTAAATGTCAATTATTTTTCTTCACAATGATTTGCTTGACACCCTATGGCATGAATTTTGGATTACAAAAATGGAAGAAGCAGGATTATGAAAGCGGATTGGAAGAATACAGCAGTAGTAGTTCCCATATATAATTCAGAAAAGTATCTACAGGAATTATTCAATAGGATCATGGAATATTTTCCATTGAGTAGTGTATTTGCAATTGATGATGCTTCGGAAGATAATTCTGCTGATATTTGCAAAAAAAACGATGTAAGTTTAGTTAAACTGCAAACAAATGCCGGCAAGGGGAATGCCTTGCAGATAGGATTTAAAGCGGCTGCAGAACTGGGTTATAAATTTGCATTTTCTATAGACAGCGATCTACAGCACAAGCCTGAGGATTTTCCAAACTTTATAAACAAACAGAATGAACTTGATGCAGAACTAATAATTGGAAAGAGAGATTTCTCACATAAAAAAATGCCAATTCATAGAATTTGGAGTAATACACTTACAAGTTGGGTTGTAACTCGCGCATCAAAACAGAAGATACTCGATTCACAATGTGGATTTAGATTGTATAATCTGCCAATTTTAGAAGGTATGGAATTCCAAACTAAACGCTACCAGTTTGAAACTGAGATAATTTTAAAAATTGCAAAGAAGAACGGACAAGTTGGTTTTACTCCCATCGATACTATTTATGATGGGCAAGAAAGTTATATTTCAGGTATGCGTGATATAAAGAATTTCATTAAGATCGTGCTTTATGAAATGAGAAAATAATGGAGAAATAATGAAGATATTGGTTACGAACGATGATGGCTATGATGCACCGGGAATTACGGTATTAGCTGAAGAATTAAAAAAAAATGGACATGATATTATTATTGCAGCACCCCTAAAACAACAAAGTGCAAAATCGCATTCTATTTCACTTTTTAAACCAATGAAAATAATTGAGAAAGCTGATAATCTTTATGCAATCTCCGGTACACCTGCCGATTGCATGATATTGGCATCACAGCTTATTGTTGATGACTCGATAGATCTTGTGATCTCAGGTATAAATGCAGGGCAAAATATGGGTGAAGATGTGTTGTATTCTGGAACTGTAGCTGCTGCAATTGAAGCAATGTTCTTAGGTTATAAATCTATAGCAATCTCATTAGCTGCATATAAAAAACAAAAGTTTATAACTGCAGCAAAATATTTATGTAAAATGCTGGAAAATGGTATTCATAAGGAAATTGCAAAGAATGAAGTGCTAAATATCAATGTTCCAAATTTAGATTATGAAGAGATAAAAGGAACAAAAGTTACTTGTATCGGGCACAGAATATATTACAATTTTGTTCGTGAAGATAAAGATGATAATGGTGATACTGTCTATTTTATTGGTGGCGATGAACCACATTGGAGCCAGATAGAAGATTCTGATGCAAATGCTGTTAAAAATGGGTATATTTCAATAACACCTATTGCACCGGATTTTACTAAGAAAGATTCTTTTGGACAGATCAGAAACTGGATTGGGAAACAATGAAACATAGAACGTCTCGCGAAAAATTAATCAAATATCAGCTTCTTGCCAGAGGAATAACTGATGAAAATATTCTGAAAGCATTTTTTAAGGTTCCTAGGCACAAATTTGTTCCAACCGAGATAGAACATTTATCTTACAACGATTCACCACTCAGTATTGGCGTTGGCCAAACCATTTCTCAACCATATATTGTAGCATTGATGATGCAAATACTAGAACTGAAAGAGAGTGATAAAGTGCTTGAAATTGGAACAGGATCTGGATATCAAACTGCGTTACTCGCAGAAATTGTGAATAAAGTTTATACAGTTGAACGTATTGGCTCACTCATTGATGGAGCAGAAAAATTATTAAATAATTTGGGATATGAAGATATCCATTACAAATTTGGTGATGGAACTTTAGGATGGAAAGATGGAGCACCAAAACAAGATGAGTTTGATAAAATAATAGTTGCAGCAGCAGCACCGGATATACCAGAAAGTTTAACCAATCAACTTGCTATGAATGGAAAGCTTGTTATTCCAACAGGAGATAGAACCTTGCAACAACTTGTTGTAATTACCAAAACGGAAGATGGTTATATTCATACAAATGAAGGCGGATGTACGTTTGTTCCGCTTATTGGAGATGAGGGGTGGCAGGAATGAAAAAGTTGCTGATTATACTGATTTTACTCTGTTTTGTACTCTCTCTCTTTGCAGTTGGTGGGCTTAAAGACAAAATTAAAGCATCGATCGACAAGATCAAAGCACCAGATGAAATAAAGGTTTTCTTGATCTCAATGATACCAATATTTGAGCTTCGCGGTTCTATACCAATAGGTGTTCATAGATATAAACTACCATATTGGAAAGTTATTCCAATTTCAATTGTAGGGAATATGTTCCCAATATTTTTTATTTTGTTGTTTTTTGATTTTGTAACTAAAATATTCTTTAAAGTTCCATTTTTAAAAAAAATCTTAGAAGCAATTTTTGCCAGAACACGCCGAAAAACTGCAGTAATCCAAAAATATGAAGAGATAGGATTAATGTTCTTTGTTGCTATTCCTTTACCGATTACTGGGGCTTGGACCGGCTCATTAGCTGCTTATCTTTTCGGACTCAAATTTTGGAAATCAATTCTATTTATTTTTCTGGGAGTATGCATTGCAGCAGTTGTGGTTACATTACTATCCTCGTTAAAATGGATTGGTGCGGGTATTGCTGTTGTTGCACTTATTGCTTTTTTTGTTTATAATAAGATAAAGAAGAAATCTTAGC
>CAXCCM010000057.1:0-9243 GCA_963981005.1 uncultured bacterium
ACTCTTTGCTTTCTTGACAAATATATCGAGTTTCTATTTTCTTGAAAATTAAATAAATAGCGCTTGATATCGCTATGTACAGCTTGTGAGAAATATTTGTGGTACAAGATTTGCATTTATTTCAGAAAAAAATAAAAAATTAATTATAAGGAGTAATTATGAAAAAGTTATCATTGTTTATCGTGGCAGCATTGTTTTTAACATCTCTTGTTGCGAATGTGGCATTGCCATATGACGAGGAGTTGTTTTTACCAAACAGAATTATTGTCGGTTTCGAGTGGGATACCATCGGCAATAGAGAATGTATTTTAGAGCATGAACTTACCGACGGTGTAGTTGAAACCGGAATTGCAAGTTTCGATGCTTTATCAGAGCAATATGAATTTGTAGATCTGGCACAACGTGTTGATTTTGTAAAAGATCTAGATTGGAATGACAACGGACTATATCCTAGATGTATTTATAATATTACCCTAGAAAATAGTGATAACATTGATTCAGCATTAAGAGCACTTGAAGCTGATCCTAATATTATTTTTGCTGAATTTGAACCTGTTTATGAATTGGAACATATTCCAAATGATGCATCTTACGACATGCAATGGGGACATCAATTCATGCAATCTGAGCAAGCTTGGGACTACACAACAGGAAGTGAGAATATTGTAATTGGTATTGTAGATTCAGGAATTAAATGGAATCATCCTGACCTGCAAGAAAACATTTGGGTTAATGAACCTGAACTTAACTCAACATCCGGTGGAAATCCTATGACTATTAATTGGACTTCCGGTTCAGTATCTGGTGGGAATGGAATAGATGATGATGGAAATGGAAAGATCGATGACTGTATTGGTTGGAATTTTTATGGTTCACAGAGCAACCAATCTTACCAAGATTTTGGAGATAATGATCATGGTACACACGTTGCAGGTTGTGCAGGTGCTGTAGGAGATAACTACATTGGTGTTACAGGTCCTATGATGACGGTTAAGCTTATTTCATCTCGTCACTCTCCAGACAATTTCTATTCAAATTCAATTTATGGTGGTGATCTTGGAATCTATTATTGTGCAGATTCCGGAGCTGATGTGATCAACTGTAGTTTTGGTGGTCCTGGCGGAAGCTACACTTATAATAATGCTGTTAATTATGCACAAGGCGTTGGTTCTGTTGTTGTAGCCGCTGCTGGAAATGATAATATTAATGTTGGAACAAATCCACATTATCCTGGTAATGCAACAAACGCTATTTGTGTTGCTGCTACAGGCCCAAATAGTGATATAAAAGCAAACTTTTCAAGTTTTGGACCTCCTGTTGATGTGTCAGCACCAGGTTCTGGAATCTATTCAACAATTATCAATGGAAACGGTTATGCTAGTTTTAATGGAACATCAATGGCTTCTCCAATTGTAGCCGGTGTTACTGGTCTTATCAAATCTATTCATCCAACAATCTCAGCAGCAGACCTTAAAACCAGAGTAGAACTTACTTGTGATGATATTGATGCTTTAAATCCTGGATATGAAGGCTGGTTAGGCTCAGGACGTGTTAATGCTTTTAGGGGAACAATGTATGATCTAATTCCAAATCTCTCTGTAATAGAAATTACAGCTTTGGAACAAACCGGAGACGGTGATGGTGTTGCAAATCCGGGTGAGACGATCTCCCTTATGGTTCAGTTAGAAAATGATGATTTTTGGGTTGACGCAACAAGTATTACAGCTACTCTAAGTTGTGATATTGCTGAAGTTACAATATCAAGTGATGAATCAACATATCCCGATATCGCATCTGGATATAATGGTTGGAATTCTGGAGATCCTTTTATTTTTGAAACTCCTGCCGATATTGGCGATTATACAATTCCTTTTACACTTACAATTTCAGCTAATCCTAGTGCAACATGGCCATATACTGCAGATCTTGAATTTGATGTTGAATTAACATTAGCTCAAGCTGGTTGGCCTTTGGTTCTGGGAAGCTTAACAACTTCTGGTGGTGTAATTATTGATCTCGAAGATGATGGTTCAAGAGAAATGATCTTTGGTGATTACGATGGAATGCTTCATGTTATGCATGAAGATGGCTCTCCAGTTGCTCCATTCCCTATAGATACAGGCGCTAACATTGCAGTTGCTGTTGCGGTAGGTCTTGTAGATGGAGACAACATAGAAGATATAGTAATTGGTAACGATGATGGTCATCTCATAGCTTATGATATTAATGGTGATACAATTTTCGATTATAATACAGAAGCAGATATTAGAAGTAATCCTATGATTGCAGATGTTGATGGTAATGGTACTTCGGAAGTAATATTGTGTACATTTAATCCAGGTTTAATACATATTCTCAATTCTGATGGTTCTGCCTTCCCTAATTTCCCAGCTACTTTAACCGCACCTGCGATGGCATCTCCTGCAGTTGGTGATTTGAATAGTGATGGAAATATGGAGGTTCTTGTTGTTACAATTGCTGGCTCTTTGAATGCGATTTCTTCAAATACCGGTGCAAACCTTTCAGGTTGGCCTTTCTCTATCGGTTTTGGCTCTACTTATGGTCCTACGATCGTGAATTTTGATGGTGATACAAATCCTGAAGTTGTTATTGCTACAACACCAGGAACAGTTTATGCAATTAACCATGACGGCTCACTCATCTGGGATATGAATGTTGGTGAAGATGTTCGTACTGGAATTGTTGCAGCAGACTTTAACAATAATGGAAATAATGAGATCTGTTTTGTTGATCAGCCAGGTGGAGTTCACGTAATTAATCAAGCTGGAAATTACCTTCCAAACTTCCCACATAATGTTGGCAACTCTGTTGAATCTACTCCTGTAATCGTAGATATGGATGGAAACGGAACACCTGATATCATATTTGGAGATGATGCAGGAAATATCCACTCAATAGATATTACAGGCGCTGAGACCTTCATGTTCCCAGTAAATTTAGGAAACCCTGTACAGGTAGCTCCTGCTGTAGGGTACGCTGATGATGATGGTGATATTGAAATTCTTGTTCCAAATCAATCTGCTTATTACTTGTTAGATTACAAAGGTTCAAGCGGTGCCGTACATTGGGCGAACTTCAAGCGTAATCCTCAAAGAACAGGTAATGGCTTTGATGCTACTTCTGGTATCGAACCGGAATTAGTTCCAACTTTTGCAAATGAGCTTAATAAGAATTATCCAAATCCATTTAATCCTGATACGAACATTAGTTTCAGCATTAAGGAAAACGGTTTTGTGAGTTTAAAAGTTTTCAATACTCGTGGACAGCTTGTAAAAACTTTGATCTCTGAAACTCTGGATGAAGGTGTTCATTTTACAACTTGGAACGGAAGAGACAATAGCAATAAATCAGTTTCAAGTGGAATTTACTTCTATAAAATGGATTCAAAAGAATATACATCAACCAAGAAAATGATCTTGCTGAAGTAATACTAAGTTTAAAAAAGTATAAAAGGGGAGAGCAAAAATGCTTTCCCCTTTTTTTTATATCTACTGGTTAGATATTTCTATGATCATACTAAGAATAATTACTGTTATATAAATAATAGAAAGACGAATTTTGAGAAGCTGTCCCAAACCAATATCATGAGCTTTTCCAAAGGCACTTATTGCAATATCTATAGCTAAAATTATTCCTAATATGAAAAAGTGAAAACCTTCTTGTAAATAAGAAAGAATAGAGAAAGAGATAAACCAGATTACAACACCAAGAATAAAATTACCTATTCGAACAGTATTTTCTTTTTGTGCTTTCTCTATCGAACTTTTGTTTTCTTCATCTAGCCTTAACTGCAATTTTAACCTAAGTTCTTCTTCAACTCTATTCATTCTGTTATCCTTTGTTAATTATTTTCAATATTTATTATAATATTGTCAATAACCAAATCATTCAACAGTTTCTCACTATAGCAATGAGAAAAAAAGCATGTATTACAAAGTTTAAGAACAATTTATTTGACTCCGAATGAATTAATAGTAACTTGTAGAGGTGTTTTTATAAAGTATGTTGAAAGAAAGGAGATAAAATGAATAATGATGAACTATTGTTAGCATTGAAAAATGCAATGCGTGGGGAAATGGATAGCATAAACATATATCAGAATGCTCTTACGAATTCAGAGGATGCTGAAGTAATAAGTTTTTTTAGAGATATGGCAGACGAAGAGCGAAGACATTATAATTACCTATTAGAGTATTATAAACAAATAACCAATAATGAGGAAATAAAAATTATTGATACGGAAGATACAGAAAATTTGATCTTTACTGATAATTTTCTTCATAGGATCGGCTCTAACCAGATGTTGTTTTCAGCCATTTCTGTTGCAACACTATTAGAAAAAAACGCTTTTGAGTTTTATCAAAGATCTGCAGATCAAGCAGATAATGCAATATTAAAAGAGTTTTTCAATAAAATGGTAACTTGGGAAAAACGTCATTACGAGGATCTGATAAAAATTGCTGATACTGCCGAAAAGACATATTGGCAAAAAAACAGATTTCAACCGTTTTAGATTAAGGTTTAATTCTTATTTTAGTAATGAATTTGACATAAAACAAAACAGCCAGATCATCAGATCTGGCTGTTCTTTTATATCTAATTACTACCTTCTATTTCTGTTGGGTTTTCCGCTTCCTTGTCTTCTGTCTCTACTTTTGCGGGGAGCACCGGAGCGAAAGCTCTTTTTCGGGCTTGCCTTCTCTTTTCCTTTAGCTTCCACTATCAATGGTTTCTTATCTCTACCTCTTCCACGGAAGACCTCAATGATGTGTCCGGCCTCTTCAAATGGAACATTTGCAAAAGAGAAATTATCATAAATTTCAACGTTGCGTATCAAGTTAGGCTCCACCATTGCTTCTTCCTGAATTAACTTAACAAGTTTTGGAGGATCCATCTTATCTTTGCGTCCCAAAGCTATAAACAAACGTGTAATCCCTTCCTGGTCAGGAGAATTTTCAGGTTTTCTGCGAGGGGTTTTACGCTTAGTTCCTGGCTCATGAATTTCGATATATTTTTCCACAGAGAATTCATCTTTATATGCATGCGTTAAAAGGGATGCAATAACCTGATCTGCTGGGTATTGTGCCAGAAGTTCATTTGCAACATGCATATTTTCACCAAATTTTCCAGTTACTATTATCTCATTGATCTCTTCAACAATTCTCTTGCGTTTAAGTTTAATTAACTGTTTTACTTTTGGAAGTGATTCTTTACGAATTTCAGATTTTGAGATTCGTTGGATATTCATTAATTTCCGGTATTCCGAAGGAGTTATAAAAGTAATGGCAGTTCCCTGTTTCCCGGCCCTACCTGTTCTTCCAATACGGTGAACATAACTTTCGGGATCTTGTGGAAGGGAATAGTTAAGCACGTGTGTAAGGTCGTTAATGTCTATTCCTCTTGCAGCGACATCGGTAGCTACCAATATATTCACACGCTTTTTCTTGAACTGACCCAGTATACGTTCCCGCTGTGCTTGAGATATATCACCATGCAACGATGCGGCATCATAACCACGATCAATCAGTGCATTAGCAAGATGATCTGTTTTTAGTTTTGTACGGCAGAAAACAAGCGCATAAAAATCTTTTTCCACATCGATTATTCTACACAAAGCTTCAAACTTATCAGAAGTTCGTACTTCAAAATAGATCTGATCGGTCAAATTCACTGTTAGCTGCTCAGATTGAACTTTTATGACTTCGTATTCACCCATGAATTTACCTGCCAACTGCACGATTCTTTGGGGCATTGTGGCAGAAAACAATAAAACTCTTTTTTCTTTTGGTGTTTTAGAAAGAATAAGCTCAATATCTTCTATAAAACCCATATTAAGCATTTCATCTGCTTCATCTAAAACCATAAATTTTAAATCATCCAGATTTAACGTGCCGCGATTCAAATGATCTATCAGACGGCCAGGAGTTCCTACTATGATTTCCACACCCTTTTTAAGACGACGAAATTGTTGATCATATGATTGCCCACCGTAAACTGGCAATATACCAATACTTCTACCACCACGGTAAGAATTCATTTCTTCTGCTACTTGAACTGCAAGCTCGCGAGTTGGAGCAATAATAAGTGCCTGAACTTTTCCGGTATCTTCTACTATATTATCCATTATCGGCAGGCCAAAAGCAGCAGTTTTTCCGGTTCCGGTTTGTGCCTGTCCTACAATATCTTTCTCATTTTTAAGAAGTAGGGGAATTGTTAGTGTTTGAATGGGAGAAGGTTCTTCAAATCCTTTTTTACTTATCGCCAAAAGCGATTTTTCTGATAACCCCAATTTTTCAAATTTTTCTAAATTACTCATGTGTTTCCTATGTTTTATTTATTTGTAACATTCAGAAAGAACGTGTATCCTGAGAATTACGTAAACCAAAATTTATGAGTGAGTTATATTAGCAAGGTTTTATTAAAATGTAATATAAAATAACTCTTTATTGAAATAAAAAATGAATTGACCTCATTTGTGATGATGTTCGTTTGGTTTATTATGAAGAGTATAAATATTATTACAATTTTATTAATTTGCACATTTGCATTTCTTATGGCCGAAGAAGCTGAAGACAAAATGAATGTTGAGAGACCAAAGATAGGATTAGTTTTAAGTGGTGGTGGAGCCCGGGGAATTGCTCATATTGGAGTATTAAAGGTTCTAGAAGAGATTGGGATAGAACCAGACTATATAACTGGAACAAGTATGGGAAGTGTAATTGGTGCACTATATGCGATCGGATACCGCTCAGAGCAATTGGAAGAGATTGTATTAGAACAGGATTGGGATGTTCTACTGATGGATAAGATATTTAGAAAAGATGTCTCCATTGAAGAAAAAAAATATGATGAAAGATATATTGGGAAATTACCAATAGTAAAATATAAAATTGTTCTACCCGCAGGTCTTGTAGGTGGACAACGAATCTCCAAACTGTTTTCGGATCTCACGATTTCTGCTCAATATGTGAATGATTTCAATAAGCTTAGAACACCATTTCGCTGTATCGCAACTGATATTGAAACAGGTGAAGCAGTTGTTTTAGATAGCGGATTTTTACCTGAAGCTATGCGAACCAGTATGTCAATTCCCTCTGCATTCACACCTGTAAAAGAGAGCGGAAAACTTCTGGTTGATGGAGGACTTTCTAGAAATCTGCCAGCAATAGATGCAATTGAAATGGGAGCAGATATTATAATTGCTGTTGATGTAAGCAGCAAATTATACAAAAAAGAGCAATTAAACTCATTAGTAAAAATAATGGAGCAATCTGTGAATTTCAGAGGATTAGAAAGATCTAAGAAACAGCATGAGCTATGTGATCTTATAATTTTTCCTGAAGTAGAAGATTATGGTTTAATAGATTTTGATAATTGTGAATCTCTTATTCAGCTTGGAGAAATTGCAGCAAGAGAATCATACGACAAATTACAAACAATTGCAGATGAGCAGAAGCAATACACAAAAGAAGAAAAGGGGTTTCCTGTATTGGAGGTTGATAAGCTATTCATTAAAAAGGTTCATATAAAAGGTTTGAAAACTGTCTCAAAAAATTTAGTGATCGGAAAGCTGAATATCAAAGAAGACTCTTGGGTTACTATGGAAAAACTTTCTAAAGCCATTGATAGACTTTACGGAAGTCAATTCTTTGAGAGAGTATCTTATAGGTTGATCCGTGCTCGTAATAGTGTTGAACTTGAAATTAGGGTTATAGAAAAATACAAGCATTCATTAAATTTTTCGTTTCAATATAACAGTGAAACAAAAGCAGCAATTCTACTAAATGAAACTTTACGAAATGCATTGATCCCTGGCTCTAGGCTGATATGGGACATTAGATTGAGTGAAAATCCTGGTCATGCCCTTTCATATTTTGTTCATACAGGATGGAAACCTGGATTTGGAATTGGTGTTGAAACAGAATCAGATCAATTTGAAGTTCCTGTTCAAGTTAATACCGGAATTGATCATTATGAATATTCTTTTTCTACAGCAAAACTAATTATACAAACAGTTTTTTCTAATAATATTGCATTGGGTATTGGAATTGGACATGAGTTCAATGATTTCAAATCTATAGACAGAGACCCTGTTTTTGAGTTTGTTGCCGAAGCCACCAAATTGTGTGCTTTTTTAGAGTATGATACTTTAAACAGAACAATCTTTCCACAGAGCGGAATGAAGATTAGTGGTTCTTTCAGTTCATATCCTGACCCTATTTGTGATCTTGATTCTTTTGAATATGATCCATTTTCCAGAACATTGATAGATATTGAAGGATATAAAAAACTTCATGAAAGAGTTTCTTTAACTTACGGATACTCTGCAGGATTTATTTATGGTGATCCTAGTTTAATACCACCAAATTATTATCTTTATCTTGGAGGAATAGGAAAAAGAGAAGGAACGATTACTTTCTTAGGTGAAAAAAGAATGGCCAACCTCACCGAAAATGCAGCTGTTTTTAGATTTGGATTCCAATACAATTTCTGGAAAGGGTTTTACTTCATCCCTAACTTTAATCTTGGATCATTTTCTGATGATGATAAAGAGCTTTTTTCTGAAGAGAATGTTTTCGCTGGTGTAGGAATAACCTTTGCACTAAAAACACCTTTCGGATCAATTGAAAGCACCTCTTCTATAAGTACTTTAAGTGAAGTAGATATGGAATACGTGAGTGTTGGATTTAAGTTTTAGGAATAAATATCTCAAATGAAATTATTAAAATTATTCTTTTTATGGATTCTGATATCACTATTATTTGGCTGCACTTATCATGTATACAAGAGCATGCCGGATGGAACCAACTACGAAAGTGAATATTATTACGCAAATGAAAATGAAGTTGATTTTCTTTATGATCTAACCTACAAATCTGTTGAACAGATAAAAAGTGAACAAGAGATATTCAATACAATTTTAACTCATATAGATTCTGCACAAACATACATTTTAATCGATATGTTCCTCTTCAATTCTTATATCGGTGAAGCTGATCAAACTTTCCGAAAACTTGCAGAAGAACTCTCAAATAAACTAATTGATAAAAAAAATGAAACCGATATAAAGATAGATTTCATTACAGATCCCGTAAATACTGTTTATGGTGGAGCTGTTTCCAAAGAACTAGATGAGATGGAAAGTGCTGGAATTAACATCATTTATACTGAACTTCGTAAACTTCCAGACAGCAATATGCTCTATTCATTCATTTGGAGAAC
>CAXCCM010000058.1:0-9169 GCA_963981005.1 uncultured bacterium
GTTTTGGAATATTGAATGTTCTAATTGTGATCTTAATCTTCCAAACTATAAAATACATGATTAAAAAAGAAATTTGTATAGAAGAATAAAAAATAAAAAAATGAATCACTAAATTGTGATTTTTTACAAGGAGAAAAAATGTTACGAACAAATTTAAAGCACATTACCAGCGTTGAGAAATTCAACCAAATTATCGAGAGTAATGAGAACGTTATGATCTGTTGTGGTAGAATGGGACCGATGTGTCTTCCTGTTTACGATGTTATGGAAAACTTAGAAGAAAAGTATGAAAACGTGAAATTCTATGATATGGAATTTGATGCTCCACATGCTCATGTTCTTAGAAATCACGAATTATCAGGTGGGTTTATGGGACTTCCATTTACTTTCTATTTCAAGAATGGAAAAGCTGTTAAAGCTACAAGCAGTATCCAGAATAAGAAACAAGTTAAAACAATAATTGAAGAGTATTTAGTATAGAAAGTAATTAAGGATTTATTATGAATGCAGAACATTATGACACAATAGTTTTAGGTGCTGGAGCTGCGGGGCTAACTGCGGGAATATATTTAGCTCGTGCAAACCTGAAGACACTTATCATAAACGAGGGATCGATTGGTGGACAAATGGTTCTTACTCATGCTGTTGCAAATTATCCAGGTGTTCTAGAGTCTAGTGGTAGAGATATTTCTCTTATCATGAAACAGCAAGCTAAAGAGTTCGGTTGCGTTCTAGAATCTAATGTTGAAGTTACTAAACTAGATCTAACATCAAAACAAAAGATGATAGAGATTGATGATGATGAAGTTTTTACAGCTGACGTTGTAATATTGGCAACTGGTGGTAAACCCAGAAAATTAGGTGCAAAAAACGAAGATAAATTCAAAGGATTTGGAATTTCATATTGTGCAACATGTGATGGTGATTTCTATACTGATAAAGATGTTATTGTTGTTGGTGGTGGAAATTCTGCTTTGGAAGAGGCTGTTTCACTTACAAAATGGGTGAGATCGATCACGATCGTGCATCAATTTGACAATTTTCAAGCAACTGACCATGCAATAAGGCAAGCAGAAAAGAATGAGAAAATTTCATTTATACTTGAATCGGAAATTACTGAATATATGGGTGAACAACAAGTTGAAGGTGTAAAATTGCAGAATCAGAAAACAGGAGAATTCAGTGAACTAAAAACAGATGGTGTTTTTGTTTATGTTGGTTATATACCTAATACAGATAAATTTAAAAATGTTATTGATTTTAGTGTAAGAGAAGAAATAATAACTGATGAAAATTTGCAGACGAATATTAGAGGTATTTTTGCAGCTGGTGATGTTCGTATGAAAAAAATCAGACAGATCACTACAGCGGTTTCAGATGGTACAATTGCTGCTGTAAATGCTATAGAATATTTGCAGAAATAAATTTATTTGACATTGTGTAATATTTAATTATATTAATAATAAATAAAAATGAAATAATATGGGAATAGGTTGAGCAAACCTGATTCTCTTTAAGGAGTTAGAATGGAACATTTAACAAAGGAAACTTTTCAACAAAAGGTTTTTAATTATGAAGCAAGCAAAGATTGGAAATTTGAAGGAGACAAACCTTGTATCATCGATTTTTATGCAGATTGGTGCGGACCATGTAAACAAGTTGCACCTGTTTTAGAAGATCTTGCAAAAGAGTATGAAGGCAAAGTAGATATCTATAAAATTGATACTGAAGATCAGCAAGAACTTGCCGCAGCTTTTGGAATTCGCAGCATTCCTTCAATACTATTCTGTCCTAAGGATGATAAACCTCAAATGTCTATGGGTGCTTTACCAAAGGAATCATTTGTTACAGCTATAAAAGACGTTCTAAAAGTAGATTAATTTTAAGGATCTTACAAGATGAAAACAGTTGTAGTTTTTAGTACACCAACATGCAGTTGGTGCAGAAAGTTAAAAAGTTATCTCAAAGATAATAATATTCGCTTTAAGGATGTTGATGTGTCCAGAGATCAAAGAGCAGCTAGAGATATGGTTCGTAAAACTGGTCAACAAGGCGTTCCTCAAATGTGGATTAATAATCGTCCGATAGTAGGTTTCGATAAAGCTAAGATCGACAGAATGTTAGAGATAAAGTAGGAGAAGTAATGAGAAAACTAATCTTGATATTATTAGCAATAACACTGATGATCCCACTAATAACTGAAGAGGTTAAAGCGAAGCCAGAACATATAACACTGGAAACTTTTAAAGAAAAAATATTTGATTTTGAGAATGACACAGAATGGAATTATAAAGGTGAACTTCCAGCAATTATCGATTTCTATGCAGATTGGTGTGGTCCTTGCAAACGTGTAGCTCCAATTATGGAAGAGCTTGCAGCAGAATATGATGGGAAAGTAAAAATTTACAAAATAGATACTGAAGATCAAAAAGAACTTGCTTCAATATTTGGAATTAGAAGTATTCCTTCAATTTTATTTATTCCTGTAAGTGAACAACCTCAAATGTCTACCGGAGCTTTACCAAAAGCTGAATTTGAAAAGATGATAAAAGAAATTTTGAAAGTTGATTAATAATAGATAAACATTGGATAAATAAAAAACCGACCCAAAGAGAACGGGTCGGTTTTTTTTATTGAATTTAATTATTAATTACCAATTCAGCATAATAACTGTCTTCTACTTTTTCCATTTTATAACCGCGAGATCTGAACATATGCTGCATAATGTGATTTTGTACTAGTACATTTGCATAGATCTTTTTAATGCCACGTGCTTTAGCGATATCATGAATGTAGTCAGTGAATTTATTTCCTAATCCTTGATTTTGCCATGGATCAGCAATAACGATAGCATACTCAGCAGTTTCACCATATTGATCAGCAATCAAACGAACCACACCAGCCATCTTCTTCTTACCTTCATCTTCCACTTCCGCAATAATAGCAATTTCGCGATCATAATCGATTTGAGTGTAACGAATCAGCTGATCATGTGAAATATCCTTGATTAGTTGGAAAAACCTGAATCTTTGTGTACGTTCACTGAAATTCGAGAACATCTCTTTTTCCATTAATTCATCTTCGGGTGTGATAGCTCTTAAAGTTACTTCCTGACCATTTTTTAAAGTAAAAGCAGTTGTGTATTCAGAAGGATAAGGCGAAATTACTAGATGCTTGTTAGAGTTTACATCTATTTGTTTTACGTTTTCATCCAATAATACTTTTGCATCCAACACGACACCACCACGTTCATCAACACCAAATGGATTAATGTCAATTTCGTTAATCTGGGGGAAATCCATCAGCAAGTAAGCAAATTTGTATAACAAAAATTGAATTGCTGGGATATCAGCTCCGGGCATACCACGATAACCCTTTATCAGTTTGTAAATCTTGGTATCTTCGATGATTCTCATTGCCAGAGCCATGTTCAATGGAGGAAGACCAACTCTGGTATCTTTGAAGATTTCCACTGCGACTCCACCCATTCCAAATACTATGGTCGGACCGAAGATCGGATCTTTTTTACAACCGATGATCAATTCAAACTTTCTCTTCATCATTTGTTCAACAAATACACCTCTTATGTCTGCATTGGGAACTTTTTCTTTTGATGATCTCAAGATTTTCAAATACGCTTCTTTGGCTTCCTCTTTATTCTGGATGTTTAGTTTAACACCACCTACGTCTGTTTTGTGAAGAATATCTGGTGAAGCAATTTTCATTACGAGCGGATAGCCAATATCTTCTGCCATTTCCACAGCTTCATCTTCTGTAGTTGCAATTCCATTTTTAATAACAGGAATATCATAATTTGCTAGGAACTGCTTAGCTTCAAATTCTGTCATCACAGATCTGTTATCATTCAGAACAGAGTTGATAAGTTTTTTGTTAGCTTCTTTATTTGGTTGGAACTTACTTGGTATCTGGGAAGGAGTTTCATGCAGTATTTCCAAGTTTCTTGAATAATCATACATTATCATAAACGCTTTTACAGCATCTTCCGGAGTTTGATAGACGGGAATATTATTAGCTTCCAGAACTTTCTGACCTTCATAGATATCTGATGCCCCCATCCAGCAGGCTAAAACTGTTTTCTTGCATTTCTTCTCAATCTCAGCTAACTTTCTGGCAACTGCTGTTGGATCTGTCATTGACTGAGGTGTGAGGATTACAAGGATTCCATCTACTCCTTTGTCTTTAGCGCATATTTCTAAAGCTTTTGAGTATTGTTCCGGACCTGCATCTCCTAAAACATCCAGAGGATTGCCTTTACTCCAATGAGGAGAAAGATGCTGATTAAGTTCTTCAATTATATCATTAGAAAGTGTAGCTAACTTACCACCATTAGCAATGAGCGTATCTGTAGCAATTACACCCGGGCCACCTGCATTTGTTACTATTGCCAAACGATTTTTAATTGGTCGAGGTTGCATTGATAGTGCTTGAGCGATATGAAAAAGTTCTTCTATTGTATCTACGCGTATCACACCTGCTCTTTTAAAAGCAGCATCAAATACAAAATCATTACCGGCTAAACTACCTGTATGAGACATTGCTGCCTGCGCACCTTCTGAACTTTTTCCTGATTTAAGAACTATGATCGGTTTGTTTCGAGCGAAAGCTCTAGCTGCACTTAAGAAACTTCGTGCATCCGTAAGAGATTCCATATAAATCACAATGCTGTTCGTATGTGGATCAGTACCGAAATAGTCGATCAAGTCATGAAAGCTAATATCCATCATTGATCCGATTGAGACAAAGTGGCTGAATCCAACATTTTGTTCAATAGACCAATCGAGAATTGCAGTACACAGTGCTCCACTCTGAGAAATAAAGGCAATCTTCCCGGGAAGTGCCATTTTACTGGCAAAAGTTGCATTGAATTTCACTGATGGCTTGATGAATCCTAAACAGTTTGGTCCGATCAGGCTCATGTTGTATTTGCGAATAGTTTCAGAAATCTTACTCATTAATCTCTTGCCTTCTGCTCCTGCTTCCGCAAAACCTGCTGAAATTAACAGAACACTGGATACACCAGCAATACCGCAATCTTCTACAATTGTAGGAGCAGTTTTAGCTGGAGTAGCAATAATAACTAAATCAACTTGATCTGGAATATCCTGGATTGAATTATAGGCTTTTACACCTAATACATTTGTTCTTTTCGGATTAACAGGATAGACAATTCCATCAAAACCAGATCCGATTATGTTGTCCATCAAAGCATGACCTACACTACCCACTCGAGCAGAAGCACCATAAATTGCAACCACTTTGGGGTTGAACATCTTTGTTAAATTTTTAATGCTCATGATTTCCTCTTGAGAATCAAATTTTGCTTAGGCAAAACGATCTCTATTTTTATTTTTTTTATTTTTTTTCAGTTTGCATAGCTCATTTCAAATTGATTTCCAATAATTTTTTAGAAGTTGCATGGTAAGAGCTTTTCGTCCTTCATATTCATAAAAGATCTGAATGAGTGAATCTGTATGTCTTTCTGTATGTCTCATTTTAACATTATTTATACCATCTAGAAAGTTGTGTAGGCATTTTGGAAAAACTTCAATATTATATCCACCCTCAAGGGTTGCAAAAACGTTTTTAAAATTTGCTGAGATCTCTTTTCCAATTTTATAATATGTGTTTACGGTTAGTCGCTGATCAAGTAAGAGGTCATATTGATGAGAATCAAAGCCAGCAGAGATTCCTACAATGTCTGGATTAAATTCTTTTGCAACGGGTAGAAACGATTCAAAAGCATCCATGAATATATCGTCTCCAATACCTGGTGGAAGGGGAACATTTATTGTATATCCTTCACCTTTTCCTTCTCCAATCTCATGGGCATCTCCTCCGCCTGGGAAAGCAGGATGCTGATGTAATGACCAATACATAACATTATCTGAACCATAAAAGAATTTTTCTGTACCGCAACCCAAGTGTCCATCAATATCTATAATGAGAACTTTCTTACCTTTATTCGCATGATATTGAGCAGCAATAGCAATATTATTAAAAAGGCAGAATCCACTTGAATGATCTTGATGTGCATGATGTCCAGGAGGTCGAGTTAATGCAAAATTCTCACTCTCTGAAGCCATGATCGTGGCACCAACAGCATGGATTGCTGCTTCGTAACTTCCTACAGAAACAATCGTATCAGTATCTGAATGTCCACCACCGCTTTCACTCATATCTTTTATTTTTTTTATGTATTCAGGAGAGTGTACAAGTTCAAGATATTTTTCACCATTTACAATTTCTGTTACTGGTAATTCTCCAAGTGAAGTTAGTCGTTTAATGTTTTCTGGATGCATTCCAGTATCATGTTTCAAAAAAAATGGATTGTAAATAAGTTCCATATTTCCTCTTCAATAAAATTCATAATTATTTTTCCTTAAAACCCCGCCACATATTTACTCGCGTTTTCTTAGTCAAGAAGAATCTAAAGATGCATGTAATTGCATTAAAATAGAAAAGTTCACACGTGAAAATAATGTTAACTGATCTAAAATGAATAAACATTCACTGGGCGTGACTGTTGGTGTTTTAACTAATATATTTTTCCATTAAATACTAAAAATAATTGGAAATGATATCAAGTAGCGATTTCTTAATTAAAGCAAATCATTCACTTGACAGTAAGAATTTTGCAAACAAATTAGCTTTGAACATAATCATGGAGGATGAGATGTCTGAATATATAAATAACAACGAGAAGCGGGTAGATCAACTTTTTAAGTTTTCAAAAGGGATTCTTAGTGGTGAAGATGGAACAAAATTAATGGAACAATATGGAGATACCCTTAAACACATTACTCCTCACGATATGTTGGCCATGGAAGAGAAACAATTAAAAAGTGGAATTTCTCCTCATCAGATCAAAGAAAAAATTGAAAAAATTATGAATGTGATCTATGACCATTTAAAAAAATATGAATGGGAAAAACCAATTGAAGATCATGCTCTGTACTATTTAATGCTAGAAAATCGTGAATTAGAAAAGGTTCTGAGTAAAATAAAGGAGAGTCTTCAAGATAGAGATTATGTAATAGTAACAGAACAAGTTGAAGAATTATTTATTATGGAACATCATTATGTACGTAAAGAAAATATACTCTTTCCTTTCCTAGAAAAGATCTGGAAAAATTGCAGACCACTCTCGGTTATGTGGTCTATACATGATGATATCCGTATGAAGTTAAAAGAATTAAGGAAAGTGCTAGCAGTTAATGATGAGTTCAATGCAGATATCTTTAAATTACTAGGTGAAGTATTTTTTTTAATGTATGGCATGATCTTCAAGGAAGAACTTGTAATCTATCCGGTTGCAATGGAAACTCTTACCGTTATAGATTGGCGTAAGATACATGCACAAAGCTATGACGTTGGTTTTTCTTATATTACTCCACCCACAAAAGGAAATATTGTAAGCACAGAACCAAAAGAGAGTCTAGCGGATTTAACTCGAATTTTCTTCCAAACTGAAACAGGAAGCTTGAGCCAACAGCAATTAGAACTCGTACTTAACACGATTCCACTTGATCTAACTTTTATTGATGAGAATGATGAAGTAAAATATTTTTCGAGTCCTAAAAATAGGTTCTTCCCACGATCTCCAGCAATTATTGGTAGGAAAGTACATAAATGTCATCCACCTGAAAGTGTTCATATAGTAGAAAAGATTTTGGATGCTTTTAAAACTGGAACAAAAAAAGAAGCATCATTTCACATTCAGATGAAAGGAAAATTTATTAATATTCGTTACTTTGCAGTGCGAGATGAGAATGAAAAATATCTTGGAACTTTAGAGGCAAGTCAGGACGTTACAGAAATTCGAAAAATGGATGGAGAGAAAAGGCTTCTTGATTGGGAATAGGAAAAAATCAGGTTGTATCCATTCAAACTTGACACAAAACCATTCTATTCTGAAACTAATCCAAAAAAGAATGTTAAATAGGTTTGAATATTAAAATGTTAAAAATAAAATTAATTGGTTTGCTTCTGCTAATGAGTACATTAATATTTGCGCAAAATCTTAATCAAAAGAAACAACAGTTAGATGAATTGAATAAAAAAATTGATGAAGAGGGCAAACTCATTAAAGAAGTAGAACACAAAGCACAAAATACTAAAGAAGACCTAAGCTCAACAAAATCGAAAAAAAACAAAGCTGAGAAAAAGATCAAACAGATAAAAAAATCAGAAAAAACTGCAAAGAGTAGCTTGGATCTAACACTAAATGAGCTTGATCTTGCAAATCAGGAATTGGGTGACCTGCATAAACTATGTGAATTAGAATTTAACAAACTATGTATGGCTCATTTTCTTAGTAAGATCTACCCTGAGAAAAAAATGGATACAAGACTTCTAAGTTCAATTATACTACAAACTACTTCCGAAATAAATACAAGAGATGAAACAAAAAGCGGATTGGAAAAAAAGAAAAAGAAAGATACAAGAAAATATGAGGATCTTATCTGGACACGGATCGTTACTAATAAAAAGAGGAAGAAATATTCTAATCAGGTTGTATCATTAAATAAGAAACTTACAAGCTATGAACAAGAAAAAATTGATGCTGAAAAACGAGTTAATGAACTTAAAGCACAAGCCGTAGCATTAGATGAGCTTATAACAAAACTGCAAGCCAATATTCTTTCTGATGATTACTCTTATAAGTTTTCTACACCGAAATTGATATGGCCGGCAAGTGGTACTATAATCAGAGGGTATGGTGAACAAAAAAGTGATCAGTATAAAGTGAGTTTACTAAATAATGGAATTGATATTGGTATTGAAATTGGATCGGATATTATTGCAGTAGATAATGGTTTGATAGCTTTTGCTGAATGGTATAACGGCGCAGGGAAACTGGTTGTGATAGATCACCAAAATGGCTTTCATACACTATATTCCCACAATAGCAAACTGCTCGTTTCTAAGGGAGATAAAATTACTAGAAATCAAGTTATTGCTCTTTCAGGAATGACCGGTTCTGCAGAAATTCCAAGTGTTCATTTTGAGTTAAGAAAAAGAGGAACTCCGGTAAATCCGCTTGAGTATCTGGAAGATCTCGACCTGATCAAATACCCCGATTACCTGGCTATTCAGCTGGAGGCCTATATTGCTCATGGCTACAAATGGAATTCACCTGAAAATCGCA
>CAXCCM010000059.1:0-9119 GCA_963981005.1 uncultured bacterium
CTCAATTGTAAAACTGAATATTCCATGAGTTCCATAAGTATAATCGTCTGTTGTTCCAGTACAGGGATATAGATCCCATCCTGGCATTGGTGTGTAATTACCACCACTCTGACCAGGTATTGTAACAGCCATATCAATTGCAAGTTCTTCTAAAGCTGCTTGATCTGGCGCAATTACTCCATCCGAATAACCGTATGGATAAAGTACTAACTCACTGTAACTATGATAGCTAATTCCTGCTACAAAATGATGTGAATCAATCAAATTTTGAACTGCTTGAGTTTCCGGCTCGGAAAAAGCTGAAAGTCCCTGATAAGTTTCACTTGTCCAATCGTTAGATGCTCCACCCCATTCCCAACCATAATTCCTATTGGGATCAACACCATCTTCTGCATAATATCCTGTTACATTTATTGAGCCGTTTTCATTGTTATCACAAATATTCTTTCGCCACATTGTATAAATTTCATCAGTAACTATTTTGTGTCCATCCGGGTTTACAAGTGGAACAAACCAAATTTGAGTATTATTAACATTTTCAGTAATTTCTGGATCTACATCATAATTATCTATTATGTGATTCAGCACAGCCATGTTAACTTCTAAGCTTATTGGCTCACGAGCATGATGTTCAGAAAGATAATAAATACTTGGTTCATCTTCTTCAACTTCTACATTATCAGAAACTTTTAATGCCCAAACTTCATGATAATAATTATCGTAATTGGAATTCCCAGCATCTGAATATTGTTTTCCTCTGCTATCTCCGATATCGTAAAGTTTACAAATATCTGGATTATCTATCTCTATTTGCTGAAGTACATCAAGCATTTCTTCATAATCAATATATCCATTAAGGTCAGTTGGATCGTTTAAATTGTTAACTAATTGTTCTTCTGTTTGTGTTATTCTTGCATCGTATCCAATATCAAGCAATTGCTGATATTCTTCGGGAGTTACCACGATATCTAAAAATTCACCTGGTTTAAAAGCAGCTACATCATATTGTAGTGAGTTAAATGTATCGATGATCTGTGAGTTTGGATTATCAAAACGAATAACATAATTATTTGAAGCTAATAAATTTGTGAAAGCAAATGAAATAATTAATATTACTAAAAACAAATACTTTTTAAACATATAATCTCCTTTTATTAGTTATAAATATATTGCAATAATTGTTCCAAACATCAATTGTTATTACAGCATTTACATAAAAAACTGCTGAAAATTCAGCAGTTTTTTTTGCAAATTGAACTATTAGTTTTTGAATAATTATTTCTTTTTTAACAACTCTTCTAGTTCCAATTTCAACTCAATAACTTCCTCATCAGTAACTTCTTCCTCCGGATCAGAAGAATAGTAGGAAAGTCCTTTATTCAAAGTTTTCAAAGCTTCCTCATATTTCTTCATATCTTTTTGGATCTTTGCAAGTTGCACATATGCGTCAAAATGATCTTCCCTAGTTTCGATTGCCATTAATGTTGCTGTTTCTGCTTCTAAAAGTTTATTTTGCTTTATAAGCACTTCACCTTTATGACGCCATGGACAAGACCATTTAGGAACATCTTCATTCAGTTTATCATAAATAATAATAGATTCATCTAGTTTACCTAATTCTAACAATAAATTAGCATACGAAAATTTTGTGCGTGTATTTAATGAATCTAAATTAGATCCTAACACTTCCAGATTTTTTTCTAATTCCATAAAACACAGATATGAAAGCATTAAGTTGGAAGAATAATCATTTTCATTTTGAAAATAGTAGTTGATCGCAGTATTAAAATTCTGAGCATTTTGATTATCTCTGTAACTATTGAAATGTTCAAATTCAGAATTGTCGTGTTTCCCATCTCCTGCGAAAAGTATTGAAACTAAAACGGCAAATAATACCATTAATACGATTTTTTTCATTTATCTCTCCTAAGTTTTTATTGATACGATAAAGTGGTGGACATGTTTAAGTGTCAAAATATTTTTGATTAAAGTGCGCCCGTGGCTCAATTGGATAGAGCATCTGACTTCGGATCAGAGGGTTTGGGGTTCGAGTCCCTACGGGCGTGCCATTTATACTTCGGCTTGGAGGAACGAACAAACGAAGTAAAAACAAGATACGGCTTTCCGAAGGAAAACGTTTCGGTTTTATCTATTTGAATTCAATAGCAACGAGCAAAAACGAACAACGGATTTAATATATAATAGCTTTTATAAGAATAGTAGTAAGGCTTTCAGAATAATAATGTAAAGAAAAAGATGTTTTATTTTGTTTGTTTTGTTAGTAGTTTTCTTTATACAAATAATACAAAAGTATTTAATATAAATTGAATAATCTAAGATACAATCTTATTAGAGCATTCCCAGCTAAAATGTAAAATAATGAACCAACAATTAGGAACGGTCCAAAAGGAAAATGCTTTTGGCGATCATGCTTTATAACCAATAGTGTAAAAATTGCAATTAATGATGAGAAAAGTATTGTGAACAATGTTCCCCAAACTCCCAAAAAAGCACCTATTGCACCGATTAATTTGATATCACCACCACCAAGGCTATCCTTTTCTGTAATTTTTTGAAAGAAATAAGCTGTAAATAAAAATAGCAGAAAACCTGATAATGCCCCAATACCTGCAGAAATCCAGTTAATGTCTGAATACGGAACAATAGAGAAAATCAAACCAATTGCAATAAGTGGAAGTGATAGTTTATCTGGTATTATATAATTATATAAATCTATAAAGAATATTATGATTCCAAATGATATAAAGATTACATACTTAAAATAAACAATTGAAAATTTAGCACCTAAACCAGCAAATAAAAGTATAAATAGTAGGGGTGTTAACACTTCTACAAGAAAGTAATGAATATTGATCTTGGTTCCACAATATGAACATTTACCCTTAAGTAAAATATAGCTTAATATTGGAATGTTATGATAGGGTTTAATATTTGTTTTGCATACTGGGCAACTTGAATCTGGATATACTACTGACTTCTTTATAGGTATTCTGGAAATACAAACATTAAAGAAGCTTCCAAAAACTGTTCCAAACAAGAAAATAAGAAAGTAGTACATAGCAAAAAAAATGCCCGGTTGCCCGGGCATTAATTTTTTATTTCATTCCCGAACTGATTGCCAGTCCAAGGTTGAATATTGGCAGATATATGATTATAATAATATAACCAACCAATGCTGCCATAATAATAATCATCATAGGCTCGATAAGTGATGTGAGCCTCTCTATTACAGAGTCAACCAGCTTTTGATGGAACTCAGCTGCTTTTTTAAGTAAACTATCCATCTCACCCGTCTCTTCACCAGTTGAAATAAGTTGAAGAAGAGTTGATGGAAACACTTTTGTTTTCTTAAATGCTCCTGCAACAGTATAACCTTCTTTCACCAGGCCTCTAGCTTGCTTACAAGCTCTTTCTATAATAGCATTTTGAACAACCTTTTCTACCAGTTCCATTGTGTCCATAATGGGAACACCCGCGTACATAAGTATACTAAAAGTTCTGGCAAACTTGCTCATGATAGAGTTTTCCATCAAATTACCAATTACTGGTAATTTCAAAATAATGCTATCAATTATTAAATGTCCCCTTTCTGAGATATAGAATAAAAAGAAAGCCATTAAGAATGCTAAAACACCTAAACCAGTGAAGAAAACGTTTTCACGGACAACATTACTAATATAAATTGCTGCAACAGTAGGTGCAGGAAGATCTGCATTAAAACTTTCATAAACACCTGCAAACATAGGTATTATAAAATAAAACAATCCCCAAACCACAAATGCTAGGAAGACAAGAATGAATATTGGATAAGAGAGTGCAGACATTACCTTACGACGTGTATCTTCTATCTTCTCTAGATATGTAGCAAGTTCATCGAGTACGGTGTGTAATGTACCAGAAACCTCTCCTGCTTTAACCAAAGCAATAAATAGTGAATTAAATACACCAGGGTGTAGTTCCATCGATTCTGATAAACTATATCCTTTTTTAATATCATTAGATAATCTTAGCAGTACTTTTTTAAAACGTTTGTTCTTCTCTTCTCGTGCCAAATTAGTTAACGATTTCTCAATTGTTAAACCTGCAGAGAACATAGTTGCTAACTGGCGAGTAAAGAATACAAGAATTTTTAAACTTATACCTGTTCTTATCTTATAGATTGTAAGCATTATTTTATCGAGCATCGATAGCTGTCCGCTGAATGCTCCTTCTTTTCCCGGTTTTACCGAGATAATAATGCTACCTTCTTTTGTTAACTTATCAACGGCTTCATCCATAGAAGTAGCTTTTAAAGTTCCTTCTACACGAAGCCCTTTTACGTCTTTGATTGTATATTGAAAAACTGCCATATTATTTCCTTATTAATTAACGAATTTATTCATCCGAAACCGTCAGTTTAACAACTTCATTAATTGTTGTTATTCCCAATTTCATCTTATCAATACCACTAGCATGTAGCGAATGCATTCCGTTCTTGATTGCTGCTTCTCGGATAACATCCTGATTTTCTCCAGCAAAGATAAGCTTTCTAACTTCAGAATTAACTTCAATGATCTCAAAGATACCTGTTCTTCCAGAATATCCAGTGTTGTCACAATGAACACATCCTTTACCTTTTTTGAAGTTAATCTCTTTTGCTTGCTCATCAGTGATACCAGCAGAAATGAGTTCTTCTTTTTTAGGAGTGTAATCTTCGATGCAATTGGAACAGATCTTTCTAACCAAACGCTGAGCAAGAACAAGATTCAATGAAGAGGCAACCAGATATGCAGGGATACCAATATCAACAAGTCGTGTTATTGTTGAAGGAGCATCATTTGCATGAAGTGTTGTGAACACTAGGTGACCAGTAAGTGAGAACTTGATGGCAATATCAGCAGTTTCTTCATCACGGATCTCACCAATAAGTACGATATCGGGGTCCTGACGAAGAACAGAACGAAGAGCTTTACCAAAAGTTAAGCCAATTTTTTCTTTAGCTTCGATCTGTGTGATACCATCTAGTCTGTACTCAACAGGGTCTTCAACGGTTACAATATTATTTTCGATATTTTTAATTTCTTTCAATGCAGCATGAAGTGTTGTTGATTTTCCACTACCTGTAGGTCCGGAAACAATAGTAATTCCATAAGGACGCTTGATCCATTTATGAAAAATACTGAGATTTTCATCAGTAAAACCAAGAGTTGTAAGGCTGAAGCCAAATTCCCCTTTGTCCAAAAGACGCATCACAACTTTCTCTCCGGTAACTGTTGGTGTAATAGAAACTCTCACATCTACACTTTTTAATGATGTTTTAAGTGAAATGTGACCATCCTGTGGCAATCTTCTTTCTGCAATATTCAATTTTGACATTACTTTAACAAGTGAAACCATTCCAGCGTGAAGTCCGATAGGTGGTGACATTACTTCACGTAGCGCACCATCAATTCTAAATCTAACACGAGTATTATTAGTTAGTGGTTCAATATGAATATCTGTAGAATTAGATTTTATAGCTTCAGTAATAATGAGATTAAGAAGTTTCACAACTGGTGCATCGGCATCACCTTTGCTATCAACTGTGATTTCGTTCTCATCTTCATCAACAGCAACAAATTCAAAATTACCCACAGCATCTTCCACTTGAGAAGATGTTCGGATACCCTTGTAATATTTCTCAAGAGTATCCGTTAAAACAGAATCACCAATAAGCATTGGAAGTATATTCAATCCCAAAAGTTTCTGCAGACTATCGTGAATAACAATATTGTCTGGATCTGTCATTGCAACGATCATAGTGTTTTCCTGCTTGCGCAAGGCAATAACTCTATTTTCCACAGCAAATGGTTCTGGAATTAGTTTCACTATTTCAGAGTCAAGTTCAAGAAGTTCATCTTCCTTAACTATATCGTATTCTAGCTGAAGATGTAGTGCATCCAGCAGATCTTTCTCAGAAATAATACCGAGTTTTAATAATGTTCCCCCGATCTTAAGTCCGAAACTCTTCTGCTTCTGTGCTGCCTCAGTAATTTGCTCTTCATTAGCAACACCAAGATGAACTAATACTTCACCTAACCTGGCAAATTGAGGATTAAAACTCATTTATTCTTCTCCTACTTACTTTAATTTACGTATCTTCTCAGTATTATTGTAACCTGATTAGTTGTGTTTGTTCCAAGTATCTGAGCTGTAACTGTACCAGTTGTTGTTCCTGGTGGAGAAGGAATTGGAGGTGGGCATTCTTCATAATAAAATTCCACTTCTTTATTAAGTCTTCCATGTTCTCCATCTACTATAGATGTAAGACCTGTGAACTGGTCACCAGTATCTGGTGGATATGGTTCTTGTGGATAACCAAGTGTTGTAGAGAAAACAACGATCTGATTATCAATTGGATTATTCTGTCCATCAAGTACTGTAATTCTAATCTCTGTAGATTTATATTGTGGATCTGGTGGAATCGCCCACCAGTCAACATGAAGCGGAACAGCTGCGATATCTATAGAAGGGAATTGGATAGGAAGTACTAACTCACCCTCAAAGATGTCACCAAGACCTGTTTCAATTCTCACAATAACTGTATCATTTGTATGTGAACCATCATAATTTAGATATGAATAAGCAACACCAGGTAGAGAATCACCAAGAGCATTTTGGTTGTTAACATAAGCAGCAGCAACAACAGATGCCCATTCTGGTTCTTCTGGAAGTGAGAAGAATACAGCAGTACCAGATGCTACAGGGTTACCTTCCATATCATTCAGGAGTGCAGAGATCTGAACTTTCCACATACCACTACCCATTTCTACTCCAGAGCTATGACCACCAATAGCGAATTCTACAGTATGAGTAAAACCACTGGCAACAACGATATTAGACTTTGTTGCAAAAACGGTAGCGCCACTTAAAGTTTGAGTAGATACTCTACAAGTAACAATACCTGAAGACTCACCACTATTAATATTTACAGATGCTTTTCCTGCAATTGATGTTGTTGTTGCAGTTAAACCATCGTTGTTAATGTTTGTTCCATCAGGTGCATAAAGTAATTCGAATAAAACATCTTTTGGTTGAGAGATCAATTGACCTGAATTATCATAAAGACTTGCTACAAGTTCAAAAGTCTCAACGCCACCTGTTCCCTGAACACTAATTTCAACTTGTTCTGAAGTATCAAAACCAATTGAACTTACATCTTGTGGTGGTACACCATCAATATAAATATCAAGTGTTTCTGAAATGCTTCCTACTATTGCTTCAATAGTTGCTGCACCAAAAGCATTTCCATCATGGAATTTAACAGTAGCAATACCGCTACTATCTGTTATAGCTTCTGCCGGAGTTAAATAACCCAAGTTAGTTCTAAATTGAACTGGTTGCTCAAAAACAGCGAAATTATCACTATCTTTAACCATAACCTGGATAGTTGCAAAAGTCATGTCATCACCATCAGAATAAATTACTGATGTATCTGAAGTCATGCTTGCAATTGTGTAATCTAAAGGATCTATTACTCTATTGTCACAAGCTGTAAGCATAAGACCAACAACTAAAATGGCGATTGAGGCTAATAAGATCATTTTTGGATATTTCATTATTCCTCCATTCTGAAATTATTCAGAACCCTTTTCTTTGATTAATCTCATTTCAAGTTTCTCATCAATTTCAATTTCATAATCATCTCCCTCAAAAGTAACTACGCGAGGAGTGATCTCAATAATTAAATCTGTTTTTTCCATCAATTTAACTTTATGCTGGAATAATTTACCTAAGAAAGGAATAGAACCAAGAATTGGAACTTTGTTTACAGTTGTAGACATTGTAGTATTTAACAAACCACCAACAAAAATTCTTCTTCCATCTGGAACTGTTACTGTAGAAGTAATTTTTCTAACTTTAGTTCTTGGAATGTATCCACCAACTAATTCGAGTACTGAACTAACTTCTGGCTCGATCCTTGTTGTAATTTGACCTTCTGAATTAACAGTAGGTTTTACTTTAAGTTTAATTCCAACTTCTTCACGTTCAACCTGGATTTGCTTTTCATTATCTTCAGCAATATAAGGCACAACTTCGCCAATATGAATTTCTGCTTCTTCACCATTTAATGCTGTAATTCTTGTATCTGTAAGAAGTTTTGCAGCATTATTCTGCATTAACCAATCTATAGTTATATCAAATGCTGTGAGTTGACGACTAAAGTGACCAACATCACCAAGTTCTTCCATTCTTTGGAAATACATATCTTCTGGGATCTGACCAAATGGTGAGAGATCGCCATATGGTGTTTCACCAGTATCATCAGTAAAGTTATATGGTAACCCGGTTCCTGTTGCAGATTTTGGATTTTCCGCAAGAATTGTTGTTAAGCTATTAAGTTTTGACCAATCTATTCCATATCTTTCAGCTTCAGTTACAGAGATCTCTATTAAACGAGCTCTGATCTCGATCTGCTTTTGTGGAACATCGATCTCTTCGATTCTCTTGCTTATTTCAGCAAAAGTTTCTGGATTTGCTCGAACAAGAATTGCATTCTGACCTTCTATTGCAATAGATTCTCCAGGCATAATAGAAAGAGCAGTAACTATCTTATTTACATCAACATAATTTAACTGCATAACGTATGTTCTTTCGCCAATCTCTTCTTCGATTCTGGCTCTGTCACCAACTATAAATGTTTTATCACCAATAAGGCGATAAGATAATCCGATAGATTTTACAACAAGCGCAAGAGCTTGTTCTATTGGAACTTCTTTAATATGGATGGTGATCTTCTTTTCTTCTGCTTTTTCATCTTTAGCTTCTGTTTCCATCGCTAATACGATGTTACAGTCACTCAATCTTGCCATTGTTGAAATGATCGTTGCTACTGAAGCATCCTCTGCATCTAATGTGATCTTCTTTGTTAGAAGGTCTGATGTCTCTGCTGCAAGAACATTCACAGATAACAATATCATTACAGTTAATGACAACAATAATAATTTGCTGTTACTTTTCATACATTCTCCTTTATATTACCAATTATATTTTCTTTCTGTTGAAATTTCACTATCGTCTTGAATCGCTTCTGGTTTGTCCGGAAGTTTCTGAAGAGTAAGAATGTTATCTCTTCCTTT
>CAXCCM010000060.1:0-9049 GCA_963981005.1 uncultured bacterium
TAGAGCCACAGAAGAGTACAGCGACAACGATGCATGATAAAACTGAGGAAGTAAAGGCTGAAATACAAAAAGAGGCACAAGACATAAAACCTAAGATAAAAGAACTGACTATTGAGGTTGTCAAAGAGAGCTTAGATGACATAGCTAAAGTGCTCTCAAAACGAAAGCCTATAGTATCTAATTATTTTGTTAAGTGTAATATACGCAACTTATCTAATAACTTTCTTCATTTAGTGTCATCTAACTCTTTAGCTTATAATTTGTTAAAAGATGAAAAAGAGGTTATATCTGATATTTTCTCAAAGCATTTTAATCTCAAAATTAAAGTTGATTTTACACTTGAAGAAATAAAAGGTAAAAAAGTTATAACAAATCCAACTTTAGATGATATTAAGAAGGAATTACCGATTATAGCTGAATTTATAGAAGATACAGATTCAATTATTAACTAATTCTGATACTGTCTTAAATTTGTAACCCATTTTTGGTAATTTATTAATTAAAGTTTTTACTGCGCTAATTGTGGCGCTGCGATCTATCTTATTTCCATTTCGTTCAATACCGGAATCATGTAAAACAATTATGGATCCTGGTTTAATTTGTTTATAAATTCTTTTTAAGATCACATCTGTGTCAGTTGTTTTGAAGTCTTTTGTTGGAACGTTCCACATAATTACTTTTTTATTTAATGAAGCTAATACATAAGCTGCTGTAAATAATATTCTTCCAAAAGGTGGCCTGAACAGGATTTCACCTTTAACGCCAATTTCTCGCAGTAAATTATCAGTCTTATCAATTTCTTCTTTAATAAAGCTCTTTTTCTTAAATATCAAATTCTTATGCGAATAGGAATGATTAGCCAGTTCATGACCTTCTTTTATCATTCGTCTAATTATGTTTTTATTATTTTCAATATTTCTGCCAGTTACAAAGAAGGTAGCCTTAATGCCCTTCTCCTTGAATAGATCAAGAAGTTCAATAGTGAATTCAGGATGAGGTCCATCATCAAAAGTAAGTGCAACCTGCTTCTTATTGGTTTTAACTTTATAGATAAACTTCGGAAACATATTCATTAATTTCTCTCCAATATTATTGACTAAAATTTAACTATTACAATCTTTGAAATAGAAATATATTTAAAAGGGTTCATGGTCAAGGTTTTTGCAATGACAACTATGAATTATGGGTATTATGGAACTTGTTGTTTACACATTTGCGATACTATATTTTACAATAATATTCTCTTTTTTTATTGGAATTGTATTTCTAGAAAATAAAAAAACAAAAAATATTAATAATATTTCAATTATTATAGCTGCAAGAAACGAGGAAAAACATCTGCCAAGTCTGCTGGAATCATTAATTTCCCAGAATTTCCCAAAAGAGAATTATGAAATAATTGTTATTGATGACAGATCAGAAGATAAAACTGCAGAGATTGTGAATGAATACAAACACAAAAACAGCAATATAACATTACTTCAGATCAAGAATGAATCTAAAAACCTTATAGGCAAGAAAGGAGCAGTTGATAAAGGAATTCGTGCAGCTAAGAATGACATACTTGCATTCACAGACGCAGATTGTGTTCCAACCCAAAATTGGCTTCTGCAAATTAGTAACCATTTTACAGAAGATACAGATATTGTTGCAGGATATTCATTTATTAATTATAAAAATCGATTTTTTCAGTTTCTAAAGAATCTGGAGAGGTCATCAATTTTTGCTATTGTTGCAGGAAGTTTTGGTTGGAATTGGGGAATCACAATAACAGCCGGAAATATGGCTTATCGGAAAGAACTGTTTTATAAAGTTGGTGGTTTTGGTGATATTGGTACGGTCAGATCTGGAGATGATGATCTGATGATACAGAAAATGGGGAAATTTGCACACCGTATGAAATTCATGTTTCATCCAGATTCTGTTATAAATACCGGTAGAGATTCAACTACAAGCTCACAAATGAATCAAGAGACACGTCGTGGTTCAAAATGGCGGTATTATCCCACATCGGTAAAAATAATGACTCTTTTTATTTTTGTGTATTATTTAATTTTTATCGGATGTTTTTTAGGATTTCTGTTTGGTAAATTATCAACGATCTTATTAATAATTATTATAATTTTAAAAATTATTCCAGAGTTTCTATTGATTACATTATTTTTATCACGGATTAAGAGACTAAGATTAATGTGGGTCTTCCCTATTGCAGAGCTTATCTACATTCCGTATTTTATTTTTTTTGGATTGAAAGGAACTTTTGGTAAATTCAAATGGAAAGAATAAAGCAAAAACATAAACATGAGCTTGCAAGATTTGAAGTTCAAAAGAATAATATTCGCCGTTTATGGAACATTCAACAGGAAACTGCAGAATTACTTTATACATTTGTAATTGCTAAATCACCTAAACAAATTTTAGAGATAGGAACATCAAATGGATTCTCTACATTCTGGCTATCTCTTGCTGCAGAACAGTGTAACGCAATTATAGATACTATTGAGGTAGACGAAGGTAGATTTAAGCTTGCTAAAGAAAATTTAGCAAACAGAAAGAATATCATCCAGCGTTTTGGAAAGGCAGAATATATAATTCCTGAATTAACAGATAAATATGATCTTGTGTTTATTGATGCCGGAAAAATTAACTATATTAATTATATAAAACTTTTACAAAACAAACTAAATAATAATTCTACAATTATTGCGGATAACGTTATCTCACACAAAGATACAGTTAAAGAATATCTTGACTACATTGAAAGCAGTGAACTTTTTGAAAGCGTAACATTGAATATAGATTCTGGACTAAATATAGCATCATTTAAAAAGATTAACAAAAAGGAGCAGTAACTAATGAGAACCCACGTTGTAATTGGAATTTCTGGCGGAACAGGATCTGGTAAAAGCACAATTACTAATGCAATACGCAATGAAGTAGCAGATAAGATAACAACAATACCTCAAGATAGTTATTATAAGAATTTTGGTCATCTTCCCCTTGAAGAGAGAGAAAAGATAAATTTTGATCATCCAAATACTTTAGATAACGAGCTTTTAATCCATCATATTCATCAATTAAAAGATGGCAAACCAATCCAGATGCCAGTATATAACTTCAAAACACATACGCGTGTTAAAGAAACAATTACTAAAAATCCAACAAAATTGATAATTATAGAAGGAATTCTAATTTTTGAAAATGTTGAGTTAAGAAATATGATGGATATAAAAATATTTGTTGATACAAATGCTGATATTAGAATCTTAAGAAGAATACAGCGCGATATAAGTGAGCGTGGAAGAGATTTTCAATCGGTTGTAGATCAATATTTATCAACTGTTAGACCAATGCACATCGAGTTTGTTGAACCAAGTAAAAAATATGCACATGTTATTATTCCTGAAGGTGGTCAGAATAAAATTGGAATCGATATGATCGTTTCGAAAATTAAACATATCATAGATTAACAGGAGAAGCAAATGAAGTTGAAAATAATTATCTTACTTATATTTATCATAACTTTTCTTTTTGCCAAAGATCAGGTTACAATTTACAATGAGGATTTTGCTTTAGTTCGATCTACAATAGAATTAGAATTAAAAAAGGGAATTCAAAGCTACTTCATGGATAATATTCCAAGCACAATAGAAGCAAATTCTGTAATAATCAATCCTCTTAAAAGTAAGATAGAAATATTCTCACAGAATTATGAATATGATCTGGCGAATACCTCTAAAATTTTAGATAAATATATTGGGAAAAGTGTTGAAGTAATTGTTGAGGAAGAGATTAAATTCATTGGAAAATTGCAATTTAGTGATGGTTCTACAATTGGAATTATTGAAAATAACACAAATAAACTCATTCTTATACAAAGAAATGAGATAACGAACATCAACTTGGCTGAGCTTCCTACAAACTTCTTCTTAAAACCAACTCTTCATTGGCGTTTGGATGCTTCTAAAGCCGGAAAATTCCCAATAGATTTCTCTTATATGTGTACTGGAATAAAATGGGATGTGACTTATAATACAGTTTGGAATGAAGATGTTGGTAAATTGGAGATTAATAGCTGGGTTACAATAGTGAATCAGACAGGTAAAGCGTTTATTGATACGAAACTGAAACTAATTGCTGGTGATGTGCAGAAGATAAAAAAGCAATATGATCAACGTTCTTATGCAAAACTTGCCGTTGAATCTGGCAGAGGTGGAGCTCCTGATTTTGAAGAAAAAGCATTTCATGACTTTCATATGTACACTTTAAGTGAAAATGTGAATATCAATAATAATCAGACAAAACAGATACGTCTTTTCCCTGTTACATCTGTAAATGCTGAATCTAGATATGAGTACCAAACGGGTTCAGATGAAATTCAAAGTAAAATTAAACTCGTTAACTCTAAAAAGGATGGATTAGGAATTTCATTGCCAAAAGGTGTGATTAAAATTTATAAACAAGATTCAGCAGATAACGAATTGGAGTTCATTGGAGAAGATAGAATAGATCATACTGCAAAGAATGAAGAAGTTATTATTACTACTGGTAATGCATTTGATCTTGTTGGTGAAACTGTAACAGTAGAGAGATTAAAGATCTCTAAAAGAATAACAGAACGCAATATGAAAGTAATTCTTAAGAATAGATCAGAGACCACAAAAACAGTTTCTGTTAATCATAATTTATATGGAAATTGGACAATAATGAAGAATAGTTTACCTTATAACAAAAAAAGTGCATCAATAATTGAATTTGAAAAAGAACTTAAACCTAATGATGTGTATGAATTAACTTGGACGGAAAGGACAGAATCATAAAGTAGGAGATACAATGGAATTTAATTTATTGTCATTTGATGAAATGCTTAGTAACTTACTAAAAAAACAAGAGATGGAAGAGCACTTAAGCTTCATTATCAGAAATATTGAGGAAGAATTTAGTTTTCAATCTTTAGGAATTTATCTTAAAGTACCAAATACAGATATTTTCCGGATGAAAATTTCCAGGAATATAAGTCATACATATTCTAAAAATTATATTTTCACTGAAGGTGATCCTATAACAAAAGAATTAATGCATCTTAAAATACTCGACATTCAATCTCCTGGCAGATATGTATTTGAAAAAGAATATTCTCATCTACTTATTCTTCCAATAAATCATTTTAATGAATTATTGGGTTTCATTTTTATAGATAAAAGTACGGAAGTATTTGAAAGTGAAGAGATGACAAAAATAAAATTATATGCATCAGTAATATCTCTGATAGTTCAACTAGACTTACAAGGTAATGAGATTGAACAGCATCGCGGTATTTATGAATCTGCTAAAGTATTCTCTCACAAAGCATTTGTAGAAAAAAGTGAAGTGATATTTTCTATGATGAAACGATATAATAGATACCTTACAATTGCTGTTATAAAAATAGAAAATTTTGAGAACATCGTAAGAACAATAGGAGAACATGAAGCTGGTGACCTATTAAAAAAGATTTCTTATATTATACAAAATGATTTACGAGATACAGATATAATTGGAAAATTAAATAATGATTCATTTACAGTTCTAATGCCAGAAACATCAAATAAGAATAGTTTCATCACAGTAAATAGAGTTAATAACAGAATTATGAAATTGCCTATGATGAAAATATGTAAGATAGGTTGGGGAATTGCCAGTAAAGAAGATATTACAAAAAACGTAGAAGAACTAATTAAATTTGCAGATCATGCAGCAGAAGATTCAACCAGAAAAGAAGAAGGAAATATAACAATTTATAAATAGGAAAGTTTGAAATAATAAAAGACCTTCAATTAAGATCATGAAGGTCTTTTTTAATATTATTCTACAATTAATTTCATTGTAAGTATTGCTTCGGCAAGACCAGAAAATACAGCTCTTGAAATTATACTATGTCCGATATTAAATTCTTCGAATATATCTAAATCAACAAGTTTTTGCGTATTAAAATAATTCAAACCATGACCGGCTACAGCACGCATACCAAGTTTTTTTGTAAGAATTGCAGCTTTATTAATTTTATCTACTTCTGTTTGAATATCGTCATCATTTTTCAAATTTGCAAATCTTCCAGTATGTATTTCAACAGCATCTGCGCCAAGTTCTTTAGCAGTTTCTATCATTCTTAAATCTGGCTCAATAAACACACTAACTTCAATACCAGCAATTTTTAACCCGGAAATTACACTTCGATGTTCTTCGGTTAAATTCAATCCACCTTCTGTAGTTAGTTCTTCTCTCTTTTCTGGAACGAGTGTAACTGTATCGGGTTTAATATCTACTGCTATTTTTACCATCTCTTCAGTCGAAGCCATTTCCAAATTAAGTTTTGTTTGTATTGTTTGTCTAAGCAGTTTAAGATCACGATCTTGAATATGCCTTCTATCTTCACGTAGGTGAATTGTAATTTGATCTGCTCCGTTCTGCTCTGCTATACTTGCAGCATAAACTGGCTCCGGCTCAATTCCTTTTCTGGCTTCTCTTAGAGTTGCTATGTGATCTATGTTCACACCTAATAATGCCATTTCTATTATCTCCTAAAAAATTATAAATCGTTGTGGTTGATAACAATATCTGCTTTACTTCGTAATCCTTTGAGATGTTTTATAAGTTTAAGTTCCGAATCAATTCGCTTGAGTCTGTCTTGCAGAGCATCTTTAACTTCATCAAAATCTGCAATAATACTTTCTTTCCTACCTGTATTCATAATTATATGATAACCAAACTCAGTTTTTACAGGTTCACTAAATTCATTCTGGTCTAAATCAAAGGCAACTTCTTCGAAATCTTTAACCATCTTACCTCTTGTGAAATATCCAAGATCACCACATTGGCAATTACTTGGGCAATCAGAACATTCGGCAGCGATCTTATCAAAGTCATCTTTAGTTTTAATCTGTTCATACAATTCCTGTGCTTTTAATAAACTATCTTCATCTGTGCCTTTAATTAATATATGCGATGCTTTAACCATTTCTTGAGTTTTAAATGATTTCAAGTTCTCTCTATATATTTCTTGAAGTTTTTCTAATGGAATATCCGTATTAACGGAAAAATTATTTTTAATATACTTTGCTATTAATAAATTACTTTTAATTCTATTTTTAATTACGTCAATATCAATTTGATTACTGTTTAGCATTTGATGGAAATCATTCTCAGTATCATATTTAAGTTTTATTTCAACTAATTCGTGTTCAATATCATCTTCCGTAATATTTACATCAGATTTTTGTGCAGAATTAAGAAGAAGATATCCATCAATAAGTTGTTCAATAGCTCTTTTCTTTGCTTCTTCGTTTGGTTCTTGAAGGTGCATGTTCTTCAATACAGCATCTAATTCAGCCTGATATTCCTGAAATTTAATTTCGTAATCATTTACCTTTGCAACGATCATTATTTCTCCTGTAATTTATTCATAATTTCTTCTAAGACATTTGAAAAGGTAATGCTTTTAGTTGCTAATGTCAAATCAAAATCAATTTTTCTGTACCATGTTAGCTGACGCTTGGCAAAATTTCTGGTATTTTGCTTAACTTTATTTATGCATTCCGCAAGCTCTTTTTCACCATCTAAAAATGGAAAAAACTCTTTGTAACCTACCGTATTCAAACCTGGATCTGTTCTTTTATAACCATTCTTTACAAGTCCTTTCATCTCGTCCATCAAACCACTATTCATCATTTCATCTACACGAGTATTTATTCTATTGTAAAGTATTTCACGGTCTTCTGTAATTATAATATTTATGGGTTGGAAGTTCCTCTTTATTTGAGTATCATCATGCCATAATTGTGTAATCGTTTTCCCGGTTGTCTCAAAGATCTCTAAAGCACGAATTATCCTATTGGCATCATTTTCATTTATACGTTTCGCGGATTCAGGATCGATTTGCTTCAGCTTTCTATAAAAAAAATCTGTTCCTTTTTTATCAGCAGTTTCGCGCAGGTTTTGTCTTATTTCGGTAGGAATTTCCGGAGCTTTGAAAATGCCCTCCAATAATGCTTTTATGTAAAATCCTGTGCCACCGCAGATAATTGGGATTTTATCTTGTGATGCGATCTCCTTAATTAATTTATCCGCATCATCACTGAACATTCCAGCATTATATTCTTCATCCGGTTTTACAATATCAATTAAATGATGTTCAACTTCATTTTGATCGTCAAATGTTGGTTTTGCTGTTCCAATATCTAAATATTTGTAAACTTGTCTGGAATCTGTTGAAATGATAGATGTCTTAAGCTCTTTTGCGATTCTTAAAGCAAGCTTGCTCTTCCCTGCCGCAGTTGGTCCTTGAATAATAATTATTGGAATTTTATTATTTGGTTTATCTGTCATGTTGTTCTTTTGAATTTTTTTTCAAATTCCGGCATTGTCATCTTGATGATTAGTGGTCTGCCATGTGGACAGAAATATGGAACTTCGCAGGCGAATAGGTCATTTATTAATGCTAGCATCTCTTTGCGGTTCATTTTCCTACCTGCCTTAATAGCGGCTTTACAAGCAACAGATTTTGAGAGACTATCCCTGAAATCTTCGGTCTGCTCAAATTCGTCTTCCAGCTGTTTGATAATATCAATGAAAATATCTCCACCATCCCAATCCTCTAGTTCAATTGGGATCTCATCAATTACAATTGAGTCACCACTAAACGTTTTTATTGAAAAACCTATTTTGCTAAAAACTTCAATATTTTCTGAAATCAATTCTGGTATCGTATTACTGAGATGTGGAGGTAGATCTATTACTATTGGAAACAGTAATTTCTGGGTTTGAGCAGGAGCTCCATGTATTCTATGTAGTATCTTTTCATATATTATCCGCTCATGTGCCGCATGTTGATCGATGATCATGAGTCCCTCTTCTACCTGAACAAAAATGTAACTTTGATGTAGCTGCCACGGATTAATGAAATCTTCCTCAGGTCGAAGGAACATATCGACCTTACTCTCAGTAAAATTCTTCTCGATCTCTATATCATCAACACTCTTCTTTCTGAACAAGTCAGGTTGATAGATCTCTT
>CAXCCM010000061.1:0-9023 GCA_963981005.1 uncultured bacterium
TTTATAAATTATTTTTTTGTTTTATTTAAGTGATGTGTCAAGAATTATATAAATCATAACAATATTTAGTATTAATAATTAATACCAATTCCTATGTTTATAGAATTGATTTTTGCATTTCCAGTCATCAATCTTTGATACCCAATAGCAAATTTTATTCGCCAATAGTGAATATTAATATCAGTAATTATTTTTGATACAGGATGTTCATTCAACCAGCCAATATTAGCTGCAATCTCTAATGATACGGGCTTTACAGGATAGATCTCAAACCCTGTGTTTAAGCCCATCCCCAAATAACTATTATTTCTTTGCAATCCTTTTACTCCAATTCCCCAAAACCAATTAAAATTATGAAAACGTGCTCTGTAATAATCTAGAAATAATTCATAATATTCCATTTCATCATTTCCATTATCAAGTTCTTCAGATAATTTTTGATAGTTGAATTTCAAATTCATCATTCGTAGAAAGAAGATACTACCACTCAGAGAAATCCCATCTAGATCGTTTGAATTATAAATATATTTTATATCGATTTCTGCATCAAATGAATTTCCATCATCAGCATATCTTCCTGAGAAATCGTTGTAATAAATATAGGGTTGAATTCGAATTGAATTATATGAGCAGTTACTCCCAATGAAGGTTTCATAAACTATTGACCAGAATAAGTTATCAAATGGATCATCTTCATCCTCATCATAATTATCATCTTCTTCATTTTGATTATTATTGTTGTGTTCAATTGGCTTATTTAACTCATCTTCAAAATCTTTAAGTTTTCCATCTTCACCTGCAATTACAAATTGAATGAAAACAGCAAGTATAATAAGAAGCATAAATAATTTTTTCATGGTTTATATGTTAAACTTCAATCTATTTTGTCAATATGAAACAAGTGCTACAAACAAAAACAGGGAGCAAGCTCCCTGTTAATATATCGAATAAGTCTTTTTTATTGATTTACTGATCTTTGTATTTCTTTAGAATTTCCAGAACCTTATTAATGTCTGCTTCTGTATGATCTGCATTAACCTGGAATCTGATCTCTTCATCACCTTTTGGTACAACTGGGAAATTTAAGCCTGTTCCTAATACACCATTTTCTGTAAGATAATTAACAAGCTTTGTTGTTTCTGCAGTGTCACGAACCATTAATGGAACAACAGGATGAGGTCCTTCAATTGTTTCAAAACCTAATGATGTTAATCCATCTTCAAATTTCTTGGTCATTGCAGCAAGATGAGCTAATCTCTTTACGCCAACTTCGCTATCAAGAATTTCAAGAACCTTTAATGTTGCTGCAGCTTCTGAACATGTTATAGGATTTGAATAAATATACATTGGAGCTGTTTCACGAAGATAATCTAAAACTGTTTTAGAAGCGACAACATAGCCACCATTCACGCCATATGCTTTTCCTAATGTTCCAATTAGAATATCAACTTTTGCTCCAGTATATTCTTCCGTTCCTCTTCCGGTTTTTCCAAAAGCTCCAACGCCATGAGAGTCATCGGCAATTGTTGTTACACCTTCTTCAAATTTATCATTAAATTTAGCACAGATTTCTGAAAACTCTTTTAATGGAGCAAAATCACCGCGCATGCTGAAGATACCATCAGTAATAACTAAGCAACGCTTTCCCTTTCCAACAGCTTCATTCATTTTTGCTTCCAGATCTTTCATGTCGTTGTGCTTGTAGATCATTTTTGCTGCAGGACGTGAAAGTCTCATTGCTTGAATAATACAATTATGATTTAATTCATCGGAAACTACTACGGTCTCTTTTGTTGTAAGAGGATAAATCACACCCAAACTTGTAACATATGCAGAGCTGAAGATCATGCCAGCTTCACGCTCGTGAAATGCTGCAAGTTTTTCTTCTAATTCTATATGTGGAGTGTGAGTTCCACTGATAAAACGAACTGCTCCTGGGCCTACACCAAATTTTTGTGCAGCTTCTTCTTCCGCTTTAATTACTTCCGGATTCATTGACATTCCAAGATAGGAATTTGCATTCATTTTTATGAATTCCTGCTCGTTAAAACCAACTAATTTATAACGTGGTCCAAATTCACCTTTTGCTTCTAATACTTCTTTGATAACTAGTTCTGCGCCTTTATCCCTTCCGGTTGTTCGCAGATCATCCAAATTCTTATCGAGTGCAGCATTTAATCTTTCTAGTGCCATACTTCTCTCCTATTTATTATTTTTCTATTACAACTACAGCTGTTGCGTAATCTTTTAGATGAGCGATTGAGACATGGCTAAACTTAAGATCACGTTCTTCAAATATTTCCTTTGTTCTTCCATAGAGCACAATTTCAGGTTTCCCAAGTTGGTCATTAACTGTTTCGATCTCATTAAATTTAAGACCATTGCTCCAACCTGTTCCCATTGCTTTTAAGAATGCCTCTTTCACTGCAAATCTTCCTGCAAAATTCTGTGCTCCATTCTTAAATTTTCGGCAATAATCAATTTCAGTTTGAGTAAAAATCTTCTTTACGAACTTATCATCTTTTTTAGAAACTTTCTCTACTCTTGGAACTTCAATTATATCAATGCCAATGCCAAAGATCATTATTTAAATTTTTCTCCGAGAACTTTGAGCATATCTTCCGTCATTTTAGCAAGGTCATAATCATAATGCCATCCCCATTCTTCTGCTGCTGCCGAGTCATCCATATTGTTGGGCCAGCTTGCGGCAATTGCCTGACGGACAGGATCGATATCATAATCCATTGTAAAATCAGGAATATGCTTTTTGATAGAGGCAGCCAACATTTCAGGATCAAAACTCATTGTACTAATATTGAAAGCATTCCTATGAATAAGCTTAGCAGGATCAGCTTCCATCAAATCAACAGCTGCTGTTAATGCATCCGGCATGTACATCATATCGAGGAACGTTCCAGCTTCTAGGAAGCAAGTGTAAGCTTTCTTTTTGATCGCTTCATAATAAATATCTACAGCGTAATCTGTTGTTCCTCCACCGGGAAGAGTTTCATTGGAAATAATACCGGGATAACGTACACCACGAGTATCTACGCCGAATCTTTTATAATAATAATCACATAATAATTCACCTGCAACTTTTGTTACTCCGTACATTGTGTTTGGTCTTTGAATTGTATCTTGAGGTGTATCATCAGCTGGTGTTGAAGGACCAAATGCCCCTATTGAACTTGGTGTGAAAACTGCACAATTTCTTTCACGAGCAACTTCCAAAACATTATATAATGCATTTATATTTACATCCCAGGCAAGGTTAGGTTTTGCTTCAGCAACTCCCGAAAGTATCGCTGCTAAATGATATACAGTATCGATATCGTATTTTTTTACAACATCTGCAACTTGTTGAGCATCCGTACAATTTACAATTTCAAATGGACCTGATTCTAATAATGCTCCTGTTGGTTTTGTTCTATTGCCACCTGCTACAACATTATCGTTTCCATAAAGTTTTCTTAATAACATTGTTAATTCTGAACCGATCTGACCTACTGAACCTGTAACTAAGATTTTTTTCATAATATCTCCTAATGAATGACATTAACATGAATATCATTCGCATCTCATTTTTTTTGGAAAAATGTTTTTGGGCTTTATTTTGTCAATTAGAAATTATCTGATTAGAATAATTTTTGCAAAAATATTTTTTTAATAGTTTTAACATTACAATTGACAGTCATTTAGCTCAAAATTACCGTACTGAGTTTTATCATTAATGGGTAAATATTAGAGGAATTTGAATTTGAGAGATGAGCTTACATTTATTGTAAATGGATTGTTTTGAATAATAGCTAAAACTAATTCAGTATTTAAATCTATCCTTACATATTTTCTGCTTGACCCGATATTGTATAATTTTCTGTATTCATTAATGGTAAAAAAATTGCAAACTATGTTTCATCCTGATCAATTTCAGGGTTTAGGAAAATTACGGTGTTATTTTGAGGGCTGGTATTTTAAGGTTTTAAATGCTTCAGAAGATAAGGCATTTGCTTTTATTCCGGGTATAGCTATGGATAAAAATGGAAACCAGCACTCATTTATACAAGTATTAAATGGTAAAAAACTGACGTCTGAATATTATAAATTCGATTTTGATGAGTTCCAATCTGAAACAGGTAAATTTAAAATCAATTTAGCTGACAATTCTTTTTCTTCAAATTATATAAAACTTGATCTACCAAATATAAAAGGACAATTCAACTTTTCGCAACAAGTACAATGGCCTAGCAAATGGTACTCACCCGGCATTATGGGTCCCTATTCTTTTGTACCATTCATGGAATGTTATCATAGCATACTCAGTATGGACCATAGCATTACAGGTAAATTAACATTTTATGATGAGTTTATTGATTTTAATGGTGGTAGAGGATACATTGAGAAAGATTGGGGTCGTTCGTTCCCAAGTGCTTATATCTGGATGCAGACAAATCATTTTAGTAAGCAAGGCATTTCTTTAAAGGCTTCGGTAGCTAAGATTCCCTGGTTAGGAAATTCCTTTGTAGGTTTCATTGCTGGTGTATGGTTACATGATCGTTTGTTTAGGTTTACAACTTATAATTCTACCAGAATAGTAAAATGTTTTACTGATTTGGATAAGGTGGAATTAGTTCTTGAAAATAAAAATTATAGTTTAGAAATACTTGCTCATCGAGAAGCAGCTGCTATGCTAGCATCACCAATATCCGGATTTATGCACGGAAGAATTGAGGAAAGTATGACAGTAAAGGTTGAAGTAGTATTATCAGATATTAAAAACAACAAAATATTATTGCATGATACAGGACGAAATGCCGGACTTGAAATAGCGGGAAATGTGGCAGAAGTGTTTGTGTGAATTTTTTCTAAACTTTTTAGTAAATTAAGAAATCTTCTAAGTAATTATCTTCTACAAATCTTAAAGAATATAAATAAAAATATTTAATTCAGATTTAAAAAGTTATCTCTTGTATATGTATAAAACATCCTTTATTAAAATTTTACTTGTATAATAAACCTGCCTAAAATTTATGGTCACATTAATTAGTAAATCAAATTATTAGTTTTATAAATATTTTTTTTTCAGTTTGTTAAACTTCAAAATGAATAATTTTTAATAGAAAAAAAGAGGTAATAAAATGGATATTAAAAAATTTAGAAATATTGGTATCAGTGCTCATATTGATTCCGGTAAAACAACATTAGCAGAGCGAATATTATATTATTGCAATAAGATATATCGAATTGGTGAAGTTAGAGGTAAAGATGGAGTTGGCGCAACAATGGACTCCATGGAATTAGAAAAAGAACGAGGCATTACCATTGCATCTGCAGCTACAAATGTGAGATGGGACGGACACAACCTGAATGTTATCGATACACCAGGTCACGTTGATTTCACAGTAGAAGTAGAAAATGCTTTAAGAGTTCTAGATGGAGCAGTTTTGGTTCTTTGTGCTGTTAGCGGTGTTCAATCGCAATCTATAACGGTTGATAGACAACTTAAAAGGTATGGCGTTCCACATATTGCATTTATTAACAAATTAGATAGAGTTGGAGCTGATCCCGAAAAAGTAAAAGATCAATTATGTGAGAAACTTGATCACAATGCAGTTCTTATGCAAATTCCAATTGGTTTGGAAGATAAATTTGATGGAATAATCGATTTAATTTCCAGAAAAGCAAGATACTTTACAGGACCCAAAGGTGAGCAAGTATTAGAAAAAGAAATACCTGCTGAATATGTAGATAAAGTTGAAGAAATGCGAGAAGAGATGATCGATGCTGTTTCAATGTTCGATGATGAACTTGCTGAGGCTTTTTTAGAAGGAAATGAAACTGAAGAGATGATAACTGACGCAGTACGAAAAGCAACTATAGCAATGGAAATGACCCCTGTTTTTGTTGGTTCGGCATTTAAGAATAAAGGTGTTCAATTACTTCTTGATGCTGTTGTTCGCTATCTTCCAGATCCAACAACAGGAACTAACATTGCTCATGATAAAGATGACGATAGAAGAGACATTGAACTTGTTTCTGATCCAGACCTACCAGCTGTTGGTTTAGCATTTAAATTAGAAAATCAACAATATGGACAACTAACATATTTACGAATCTATCAGGGAACTATTTCCAAAGGCTCAGACCTAATGAACGCTAGAACAGGAAAAAAAATAAAAGTAGGACGTCTAGTAAAAATGCATGCCGATAATATGGAAGATATCACAAGTGCAAGAGCTGGAGATATTGTGGCTCTATTTGGTGTTGATTGTGCACTGGGAGATACATTTAATGGTGATGGGATAAATTATACGATGCGTGAGTCTTTCGTTCCAAAACCTATAATATCACTCGCATTAGAAGTTCCAGACAGTAATGATCTTGATAAACTTTCAAAAGCTTTAACTCGTTTCACCAAAGAAGATCCTACATTCAAAGCAAATGTAGATAGAGAAACAAACGATACAATTATACACGGTATGGGTGAATTGCACCTGAATGTTTATATTGAACGTATCAGACGTGAGTATGATGTAAAGTTAGAAGTACGAGCACCACAAGTTTCTTACAGAGAAACAATTAAGAAAGCTGTTGAATTTGATTATATACATAAGAAACAATCTGGTGGTCGTGGTCAGTTTGCACGCATAAAAGGTGTTTTAACTCATTCTGGGAAAGATGATAATTGCTTTAGAGATAAGATCCGTGGTGGAAATATCCCCAGCCAATTTATTCCCGGTTGTGAGAAAGGATTTAATTCTGCTTTAGAAAAAGGTGCTCTTGCTGGATTCCCGGTTGTTGGTGTAAAAATGACTTTAGATGATGGTGATTTTCATGCAGTGGATTCTTCTCAGTTAGCTTTTGAAGTTGCAACCAGATCTGCATTCAAAGAAAATTATAGAAAAGCAAAACCAATAATTCTTGAACCTGTTATGAAGGTTTCGGTAGAAACTCCTTCTGAATTTCGTGGGAACATAATGGCTATTATAAATCAGAATAGAGGTCTTGTTTCTGATACAGTTATTGATAACCATTTTACAAGAATAGATTCAGAGATGCCCTTATCGGAGACATTTGGACTTGCTACTCAATTTAGATCAGTAACTCAGGGTAAAGCAGATTTCACAATGGAATTCAGCGAATATAAAGCTGTACCAAAAAGTATTGAAGAAGATATTTTAAAGAAAATAGAAAAGTAAAAAATTTGCAGTTAGCTTTTAGCAAGTTAACAATTAGAAAAAAAACCTTCGATTATTGATCGAAGGTTTTTTTTAATTTTTTCTATTTCACCAACATCAATTTTGCAAACATTCCATGCAACTTTCCAATTAATTTTACAAAGTGAAGTGAAATAAGCAGAAGTAACGTTCCTACAAACGGTAACAACGGTAAAAGCCATTTGTGAGTATATGCGTCTGTACCGTTTATTTCCATTGGTAAATGGAATATCAATTCTAGGATAGGTGCAGCAACAAGCGAAATTGAAACAGAGAATAAAGTTACAACCAATGTGAAATATACAATTCCTAAAGGCATTTGCAATATCATATAAATAAGTGTTTTCCAAGTTATCCCTGATGATATCAAAGCCTTAAATTTACCCCACCAGCCTTTGTCATTAGCTACGAACATGGATTTTCTCGGCATTCGGATTCCTAGCATTAATTCTACAATTCTTCCTTCTAATAATGCAATTCCACGAACTGACAATAAAAAGAATCCTGCTAGTGGAATACCAATAATGAAGATCAATAATGGAATTATTGTTGATAGTCCTGTAATTGCCCAAGTAAAATAAATAATTCCGGTTAACATTGATATCACCATATAAAGTGAAGCACCCCAAGCTCTAGGATCTGCAATAACAAGTAGGAACTTCTTCCACCAAGGTCTTTCATCTACCTCTACTGAAGGTGCAAGTATGGGTTTTAGATAGTCATCCATTTTTTTATATTCTGCAATTATTTCAGAATGATCACCATAACTTTCTATAGCCTGTTCTAGTGCATCTTCTTCAGAAATCTTCTCTTCAGCATTCAAAGCATTTTCCATCGAAGTTCTAATATGTTCTTCTGCGTCCGAGAGTACATCTTGGATTAGCGCTTTATCACTTCCCTTCAATTCCTGTTTTATTACAGATAAGAATTCATCAATTGTTTTATACATTTTCTTCTCCTAAAATATTATCTACATATGTTTTGGTTACTTTCCAAATGTCCTGCCATTCCTTTAAAGTATTTATGCCTGTTTCTGTGATCTGATAATACCGTCTTGGTGGACCTGAAATTGATGGATCTACGTGACTATCCAATAATTCTGCTGCTGCCAATGAACGCAGGACTGGATATAGTGCACCTTGTTTCATCATTGGAACACTGTTCCCTTCACCCTCAAGGTTCTTTGCAATTTGATAACCATACATTGGTTCTTCAGCTTTCTTCATTATGCTTAATAGAACCATCGAAACAATACCTGAGTTCAGTTCTTTTCTAAATTTTTTATTTGGATCTGTTGATACAGTCAAACCTTATACCTCCTATTTTTATTAGCAATTCTATATTACTGTTTATTTATCTTTACTAATAAGTATTAAGTATTATTAAGTTATTATTAGGTCAAGTAAAAAATATTTTTTTACGTTTGGATATTTAGTATAATTGCTATAAGTTGCCACCAAGTTTGGCCAAAAGAGATAAGAGTTGTTATCAAATCTCTATTCTTTTATGCAATTTGTTTAAATCTATCCTGTTTCACTCCACAAACTGGGCATTTATCCGGTAAGTGTTTTTCTACTACATAACCGCATACACTACATAAATAATATTCTGTATCTTTTTCACTCATAGTATTTAATAGTGCTCTTTCGTATAACCTTAAATGTACTTCTTCAGCATCTCGAGCGTGAGTGAAAGTTATAGAAGCTCTTTTTTCTCCTTCCGCTTCTGCAACTTTTATTAATTCAGGATAAATATTATTTGTAACCGTTTTTTCACGGTTAAAAGACTCTCTTAAATTTGTATCGGAAT
>CAXCCM010000062.1:0-8978 GCA_963981005.1 uncultured bacterium
GCAGAAGAAATCTATAAAGCTGAATCCTCTGTGGCAAAATTCTCAGAAGCAAACCTTTCATCTGAAATTGATACTGAAAGAAATGAAGTTGAAAAACCAGTTAAGCTCAAACTGATAACGGAAGAGAAGATCAAAGACAGTCTAATTCAAGAAATCAATGCATCCACAAAGACAGATTCAATTAAGATCGGAATGTTCTACCTATCCGATAGGAATGTTATTAAATCACTAATTTCTGCCTCGAAGAGAGGTGTAAATATTAAGATCATACTCGATCCGAATAAAGATGCTTTTGGTAGGAAGAAGAAGGGAATCCCCAATAGACCTGTTGCCTATGAACTAATGAAGAAGTCTAAGGAAAATATTCAAATAAAATGGTACTCAACAAATGGGGAGCAGTTTCATTCAAAGATCATATTATTTGAATCAATTACTAAAGAAAATACTGTGATCCTGGGCTCAGCAAATCTTACGAAAAGAAACATAGGTAACAAAAATCTGGAGATGAATATTTTATTAAAAGCAAGGCATGATTCTGCTCCAATCAGTGAAATTCATAATTACTTTAACCTGATCTGGAATGATGAAAAATATACTGTAAATTATGAGACATATGTCACCAAATCATTCTGGAAACAATTAGTTTATCGGTTCACTGAATTCTGGGGTGCATCTACATATTAACATGTTCAAATATTCTGATTGCTGCTAAATTTCCTTTATCATTATTTTGTTTGTATCTCTTCTGGGGTGCCAGAACAAATAAATAATTAGTGCTGTAAGAAAAACAATGATCGTGGTAATAATAACGCCTGCAGGTGATTTAACCTGATAATTAGGAAACACACCATTTGTTACATTATACACAGTATGAAATACGATCATAGCAAATACGCTTTCACCTGTATGGTTGAATATCCATACAAAAATAAAACGAAGTGAGAATAAACTTAAACATTGTACTATTATAAATATGGGGTCTCCCATCAAGAAGATATAAAATGGAATATGCCAAATTGCCCAAATTAATCCTAACAATATAGTTGCTTTGAAGGTACCCAACTGGTTTTGCATTGGCTTAAAAACATATCCCATCCAACCAATCTCTTCCCCTAATGCCATGATAAAAAAGGAAAAAAATAAAACCGGTATTGCGGTAATTGGAAACATGGGAACTGGAATTGTATAGTCGGTGAAGATCATTATTGTTAGTGCAATAGCAAACAACAATGGTAATAAGAAAAGAATTGGTAGAAACCATATTTTTTGGGTAATCTTTTTATAATCAAAAGATCGTTTAAGTAATTTTTTTATATTGCCTTTCTTCTTTTCTCCATGAGTAAGAATTAAAGCCGCTCCTATTGGAGCTATAGCGGATAGTGCAATAAATGAAATAGCCATTTCTTTCGAAAAGAAAATATTATTTGAGGCTAATCCACAAAGTACATATCCGGGTAATGTTAAAAGAAATGTAATAATAAAAAAATTAACAGAAGATTTTGTGCTAGCTAATTTCATTTCAACCCCTTACAATACAATTTCAACTAATCTATGTTTTGCAAAGAATACATTCTGTCAAATTATAAATATAATTGGGAATAATTGTTGCCTTCGTTATATTGTCATGAATTGTTTGGAGGAAATATGAAACTTGCACTAATATTAGTTTTATCCTTGTTTAGCTTTAATTTAGTTGCCAGTCAGAGATATGTAGTAGCCGAAGTATTTACTATGGACCCCGAATGTTGAGGGGTAGAAGGACATGCGCGGAGCGCAATGAATATCTTAGACGAATCTGCTGAATATCTAATTCCTTTAAGCTGGAGTTTGTATCAATTTGAAATGTCTCCCGGGGCAGAAGAGAGATACAATTTTTATCAAGCTTCCATTTACCCAACTGCATATTTTGGTGGAACGCATTTAGTAGAAGGCTGGGATTGCAGCATAGTAACATTTCAAGAAGCTTATGATAATGTAGTAACGTCGGAAAGTCCATTTACTATTGATCTACAATTTAACATGGTAAGAGATGAAAGTTTTGAATTAACTGCTGAGGTGAATGTAACAGAGAATATGACAAACTTTAGTAATAAGATATTCTTCGTGATCACAAATTGGGCAACTTACACTGAAGAAAATCCCTGGTTCTATCTTGTGGTTGCAAAATCAGATGAAGAAGATGTTTCAATTATTAACATCGGAGAAAGTGCAACATACACAACTGAACTAAGTGTAGAAATGCAGCCAGATTGGAATTTGGAAGATCTTCATGCTGTTGCAATTATACAAAGTTGGGATAACCACAAGATCCTACAAGCAGCTCAAGTGAGTTTATTTCCAACAAGCGTAATAGAACCTGTTGTTCCTGTAGAAATTTCATTACATCAAAACTATCCCAATCCGTTTAACCCTTCAACAACAATTTCTTTTGATATAACACAAATATCCTCGTTTGTACGTCTTGAAGTGTACAATATGAAAGGACAGAAAGTGAAACAGCTTATTAACGGCCAACTTTCTGCTGGACAACATACAATAGTATGGAACGGATTAGATGATGATGGTAAATTTGTTACTTCAGGTGTTTATTTCTATAAATTGAAAACTAATAATTTTGAAAAGACAAGGAAGATGCTATTGATAAAGTAGGAGTGATTTGTTGATCATTCTCCCTATATCTTCCCTTTTTCTTGCATAAATTTAAAAAGTTATCATAATCGCTCTGGTCCTGCACTTCCAGTAGCAATCCAGGCAAAACCAAGATTGATTGTGATAATCATACTATAACCTGAACAATAACACAACCAGATTGGAAAGGAAATAAATGAAATCAATTATAAATGTTTTTGAATACCTGCTTTATCAAATTTTACAATTTTCTGGAATGTTCATTGCGTGTAACTTTAACAGTATAAAATAAATTGGAAGGAAGGAAAAATGAAGAAAAGGATTATATTTTTTATTTTGATTGTATTGTCACTGCAAATCTTTGCTGCAGATCTGATCTTGATCGAACCTGAAAATGCCACAGAAGCTAAAGGATATTTTCAACATGATGCTCTCACTGTTAATTATGTTCACGATGATTTCCTTATCGCAACTACCGAGAATCGTGAATCATTTGAATGTTCGCTGATCACAGAAAACAGCTGGAAAAGGGGAGATAACTATTTTCTACTCTGGCTGGATGAAGGAGATAATAACGAATACATTTTAGAAATGGATGAATTTGCTGAAATTCTGCTGCTGCGAGATGCTTTCATGATCATTAGAGCTGCAGATGAAGATAGAAATAAAGTTGTTCCTACAATTCACAATGGCGTTGTTCACATTAATAACAGCACAGCTAAGTTACCTAAACATGGAGATTTTTTAAGGAATGCCAGATTTGAAGAAGATCCGTTCGTGACAGAACTTCTGGGATATGTGGAACAGTCAGAAATGAATACAACCATTCAAACATTAGAAGATTTTGGAACCAGAAACTGGTATACTCAGGGCTCATTGGATGCTCAGGATTGGTTGTTTCAGCAATACTCAGATCTAGGGTTGAGCGTTGAACTGCAATTCATTCCTTATGGTGGAACTAATTCCAGCCAGAATGTGATCGCTACTTTGACTGGAACTCTTTATCCCGATCAATATGTTGTTCTCGGTTGTCATTATGATAGCTATACTTACTCTGGAGATGCACCCGGAGCAGATGATAATGCCAGCGGATCTGCAGGGATTCTGGAAATCGCACGAATTTTGAGTCAGTACGACTTTAATCGAACCATTATCTTCTGTTCTTTTTCTGGAGAGGAATATGGCCTTTACGGCAGTGAAGAATATGCCACAATGGCGGATAATACAGATATGGATATCCTTGGATATTTCAATATTGATATGTCGGGCTATCTTATTCCCGGTGGTACTATTCACACCGATATGATAGCTCCACAATCTGCTGCTCCTCTAGCAGAATTCTATGAGCAGGTTTGTGCTGTTTATCTACCCAGCTTTCTTATTGAACCCGGAATGCTAACAGGTGGTGACAGCGACCATACATCTTTTAATGAACATGGTTTTATGGGGATATTTCCCTTCGAAGATAGTGATGATTATAGCCCATATATTCATACAATTAACGACTTGAACGGAACCAGTGTGAATAATTATGATCAGGTTGCTACTTTTACAAAAGCTACTTTGGCTTCAGTTGTAACGATGGCCAGCATGTTGTTACCTCCGGATAATCTAACTGCAATTGCCGGTGATGAATTGGTATATCTATCCTGGGATGAAATTGAGGAAGCCAGTGAATACAATGTTTATCGTGATGAAGAAGTTGATCCTATTGCTTCTGTTACAGATCTTTTTTATGAAGATACAGGCCTTACAAACGGTCAGGGATATTCCTATTACGTTACTGCAATTTATGCCGACAGTGGAGATGAATCTGTGCCGTCCAATACTGTAACAGTAATTCCAATGCCACCTATTTCACTACCCTTTGCAGATGACTTTGAAACCGGTGCACCTTACTGGGCCATAGAAGGAAGCTGGGGCTTATCCGAAAATCAATCTTTTTCTGCTACCAATTCTCTCACGGAAAGTCCAGATGGAGAATACGGCAACAATCTGGATATAGTAGCCGGACTTGTGAGCATCGATTTGACAAATTATAGTGATGCTGAAGTGAGCTTCTGGACGAAATACGATATTGAAAATAACTATGATTATATGTATTTTGAAGCTAGTACTGATGGCATAAACTGGGATGAATATGCTGTTTTTACTGGTTTACAATCAACCTGGACCCAATTTACTTATTCTCTGAACCAGTATCTGGAAGAACCATCCGTACAGCTACGCTTCCGTTTTTACAGCGATACGTATGTAGAAGAAGACGGTATGTATATCGATGATTTTGAGATCAATGTAGAAAACAGCGTAATTGCAGAAGATCCAATCGTTAAATTTGAATCGATCAGTAATTATCCGAATCCATTTAATCCCAGTACAACTATTTTATTCAATTTGAATACCGATAATGTTGAAAATACAGAATTAGTAATTTATAATTTGAAAGGTCAAAAAGTTAAACAACTTATTAACGACCAACTTTCTGCTGGGCAGCATACAGCCGTATGGAACGGATTAGATGATGAAGGAAAATCTGTTACTTCAGGTGTTTATTTCTATAAGCTGAAAGCAGGTAATTTTGAACAAACCAAGAAAATGATCTTGATGAAATAATTTTGGTAAATTAGAAAAAGGCATCTGTTATGGATGCTTTTTTCTCTTGACCCTATTTGGCTAATTGACCAAATAGGCAACAGGCTAAAAAAGGAGATATTAATGACTGATTTGGAAAAGAGAAAATATGAAGAGCTGGCACGCATCAGCAAAGCGTTAGCTCATGCTTCTCGTTTATATATTATACATAAATTAGACGAACAGGAATATTGCGTTAAAGAACTTACAGAACTAATCGGAGCAGATATTTCCACTGTTTCCAAACACCTCTCAATTTTAAAGAATGCTGGTATCATAATCGATGAAAAACGTGGAAATTGTGTATATTATAGATTGCAATGCCAATGTGTCCTTTCTATGTTTAGTTGCCTTACGAATGTTATAGACAGTAATAAAAATAAAATAAATTCTATTTGATTAAAGGAGTATATTATGAGAATGTTAAGTGAATTTTTCCCGGAGTTTAGCGAAGTGCTTGATAAGATGGATGATCTTTACAAAGAGAAAAGATCGATAGACGAGAAAACATATCAATTCATTTGCTTTGCTTTATCAATAAAATCTCGCTCTAAACCCTGTGTGCTCAAACATTTTAAAGGTGCGTTAGAAGCTGGCGCATCGGTTCAAGAATTGAGCTACATTTTAGCGTTAACAATGCGTGAAGCAGCTGGAGCTGATGATTGCTGGACTCATGATGTTCTTGGTGATTGGAAAGAAATTTTAAAGGGCAATGTTGATTGCGGCTGTCAAAAATAACTAAGGAATAAATAATGTCTTGGAAAAATGAATGGAAAATACTACTATTGATGGTAGTGATTTTTTTGGCTGCATATCATCTACCAGTAAATGCTGCAAGGTTTCAAAATGCGGTGATGGAATCATTTCACCTGCTAAAGGAATATGCACGATTGCATGTTCTATTGTGCCTTATTCCAGCCCTTTTCATTGCCGGTGCAATAGGGGTTTTCATCTCTAAAAATGCGGTAATGAAATATCTGGGAGCACGTGCTAAGAGAGTTATTGCCTATTCTGTTGCTTCTGTTTCTGGTGCAATTCTGGCAGTTTGCTCATGTACAATTTTACCGCTATTCAGCGGGATCTATAAACGCGGAGCGGGAATTGGTCCGGCCACTGCATTTTTATATTCTGGCCCGGCAATAAACATTCTAGCAATAATTCTAACAGCAAGAATTCTTGGGTTGGAAATGGGAATTGCCAGAGCTGTAGGAGCTATTGTATTCAGTATAGTTATCGGTCTGATTATGGGATTTGTTTTTCGCAAAGATGAAGAAGAAAAAATACAACAACAGATGCTGATGCCAGAGGTTGATGAAGATCGACCATTCTGGCACAATTTGGTTTTCTTTGCATCAATGACATTTATTCTTATCTTTGCAAATTGGGCAAAACCAGCAACTGAATCTGGCATTTGGAATGCAGTATACAATGCAAAATGGATAATTACATCAATATTCTCGGTAGCATTGGGAATAATATTAATAACTATTTATAAAATGAAATTTTGGAAGATCGCAGTTACAGGAATTGCTGTGATCATCTCAGGATTTGTTTCGGGTTGGAATCCGATGATACCATTTGTAGTTGGTGTGATTGGGCTCTCTTATTTTACAAGCAAAGATGAGGGAGAAGTTGGTGAATGGTTCAGTTCTACCTGGGAATTTGCCAAACAGATAATGCCATTACTATTTTTTGGAGTTGTTGCGGCTGGTTTACTGCTGGCTAGACCGGGAAACGAAGGTTTGATCCCATCCGAATGGATATCCAAACTGGTTGGTGGAAATTCGATATGGGCAAATTTCTTTGCATCAATAGTTGGTGCATTTATGTATTTTGCTACACTTACCGAAGTTCCAATTCTGCAAGGCTTAATGGGAAATGGAATGGGGAAGGGTCCGGCTTTGGCTCTTCTTTTGGCAGGTCCCGCATTATCGCTTCCTAATATGCTGGTTATCCGCAGTGTTATGGGAACCAAGAAAACAGTTGTTTTTGTCTCTTTGGTTGTAGTTATGGCAACAATTACCGGAGTGATTTTTGGTGCGATCATCAGTTAGGAATTACTAAATGCTAGAACTATTTGAGAATTTAACAATGGCACTTTACGGCAACATGGGTATTGCTATTGTAGCCAGTTTTTTGTGGGGAATCTTAAGCATCCTTATTAGTCCCTGCCATTTGGCAAGCATCCCAATAGTTGTTGCATTTATAAATGAGCAAAAAAATATTTCCACAAAAAAAGCATTTTTAATTTCACTCAATTTTTCTTTGGGAATTTTAATTACACTACTTATTGCCGGCATTGTTGCATCGCTTGTAGGGTTTATGTTTGGTGGATTTGATACAATATTACGTATAATTGTAAGCATATTGCTTTTATTGGTCGGGCTCTATTTTTTAGGAATTATATCTATGCCAGATCTTGCATCCGGTAAAGACCGCAGGATTAATAACAGGCCATATTTAAGTGGCTTGATCTTAGGTTTGGTTTTTGGTTTAGCGCTAGGACCTTGTGCTCTGGCTTTTATGGCTCCAATATTAGGAATCGTGATATCTTCTATTGCAAATCAGTTCTGGTTTTGTATGGGATTGATAATAGCATTTGTTATTGGTCATTGTGGTGTACTGATATTAGCCGGCACTTTTACAGAAGTTGTTAAAAAATATTTGTCTTGGAATGTAGCATCTAGGGGAACACAAATATTAAGAAAAGTGTGTGGTGTACTGATTATTCTGGGTGCATTAATTACATTTATTAAAGCAATTTAAAAGGAGAGAAAATATGAATATTAAAGTATTGGGAAGTGGTTGTGTAAAATGTAAAAAGTTATTTGCAAATGTAGAAATTGCACTTAAAGAATCACAAGTTGAAGCAACGCTAGAGAAGGTTGAGGATATCAACAAGATAATTGATTATGGGGTGATGATGACGCCAGGGTTAGTTATTAATGAAAAAGTAATTTCTGTTGGAAAAGTAGTAAGCCCAAAAGACATAATTAAGCTGATCTCTTAAGGAGATAAAATGAAAAAAACAACATTATTATTACTATTACTTATAGCTATTTCAGTTTATTGTTTTGCAGAAGAAACAGTGCAAGACACAACTAAAATTACACCAAAGATCACGTTTTTGGAACTTGGCTCCACCACATGTATTCCTTGCAAGCAAATGGAAAAAGTATTAGAATCTGTAAGAGAAAAATATGGTGATCAGATCGATGTTATTTTTTATGATGTTAAAAATGAAAAAGAAATTACAAAAAAATATAAGATTAAAATGATACCAACTCAGGTATTTCTTGATGAAAACGGAAACGAGATACATAGGCATGTGGGGTTTTATCCGGAAGAAAAAATTGACGAATTTCTAAAAGAACAAGGACTGCAGATCCTTCCAACAAAACAACATGAGTGAGAAATTTAAATATTATCCATCAGATTTATGCGCGATAACTTTTCTTAATCCTATCACAAAAACCGTACCTTTAGGTTTATTGTCCTCAGCGTAGATGTAGCCACCATATCTCTCTACGGTTTGTTTCACGATGTGCAATCCTATTCCGGTATGACCGGTCTTCCCATAATAGAAACCTTCCTGAAATATTTTGAATTTTATCTTATCGGGAATACCAACACCATCATCTATAAATAGAATTTCGCACATATCATTTTTTGATGTTAATTCTATATTTATCTTTTTAGCTTTTCCATGCTTCATAGAA
>CAXCCM010000063.1:0-8886 GCA_963981005.1 uncultured bacterium
CTGTTCCATTTGCATCTTCATCAATTGCTACATTATCCATAATGGACATGAGAATATTGTAATCTAGCGTGAGCGGACATTGCGTAAACGCATTTTCAGAAAATACAATAAGTCCGATCCGATCGTTTCTACGGTGTTCAATAAAATTTATTGCAACTTTTTTTGCAGCTTCAAGCCTGTTAGTTGGCTTAAAGTCAACGGCTTTCATACTTCCGCTCACGTCGATTGCCAGCATTATATCAATTCCTTTTCCTGTGATCTGCTGCTTCTTATGTGCAAGACGAGGTCTTGCTAATGTAAGGATTAGAAGTAATATTATAAGAATTCTAATAGCAATTGGAATATACTGGAGTAAACTGCTTCTGCCTGCAATTGAGTGGATCAGATCAATTCGACTGTGGATCAATCTAACCTTTTTCTTACGAATTATCAAAAACTCATACAGTAGATAAGGGATTATTACAAGAATAGCCCAGAACCATTTTGGATTAACGTATTCAAGCATTATCTGTCTCCACTGTTATTTTCATTTTTTCAAAGGAGAGAAAATATTCTTCTAACCAGAATAAAGTTTTTTCAGAATCAGAAATTGCTGGAATTGCTTTTGCAAACTTTATCATATCAGCATATGCAAGAAATTTAAGAATCTTAGATTTTTCTGAATGATCATCAAGAATAAGATTTGCTCGAATCTCAGTAGTTGTCATCTCAACAGAATTTATTTTATATTGCAGTTCAATGAACAAACGTAGAATTAGTGAAACTCTAAAATAGAAGTTCAAGAAATCACCTTTAATTATTAGATCATCTTTCTTTAAGTTATTCAGTAATTCCAAAGCAATTATGTATGCAGGTCTATCATCTACAACTTCAGGAGTTACTACTTCTTTTTTTGAATTTTTTATAAATTTTATTAAGTACTTAATTGCAAAAACAATAATAATAATGAGCAATATGGGAATAAAATAATCGAAGAATTTTAGGTTTACAGAGAGCGGTGCAGCTATATCTTTAATGCTTTCAGTACTATCAGCAATAACAGACTCAATATTAAGGATAAATTCTCTTGTTTTAAGAATTTTTAGGCTATCAGCTGTTTTAACTGCAAACTCAAGTTCAGGGAATGTGAATTCACCAGTATCAAAAGGTTGATAAGTAAGATCGAGAAGTGTAGTTTTAGTATCGTTAATTATTTCTTCAGTTGATTCAATATTCTTTAAAATGAAAATATCAAGAGTATCATTTTGAGTTGAAAATATTGAGTCAGAAACAGCTGAAGTTATATCAACATGTAATTTAAATGTTGTTCCAACAAATAATTTCTGTGGTTTTTCTAATTCATAATCTAATTCAGCAGAAAATGCTAGAAGTGGAAATAAAATAATTATCAGAAATAAATATATCTTTTTCACTGCTACCTCTGATTCTTCATTCTAATTCTGAACTTAAAAAACTTCATAAGCTCAGGAGCATAGGGTTTATCTGTGTTTAAGGTGACAAGATCGATCTTCATCTTCCTAAATTGTTGAGTTATATCAGCTTCTTGTTGAATGACAGCTTTGTTATATTTCTCTCGAAGTTTAGGATTTGAACTATTTATTGTAAATGTCTTTCCGGTTTCCGGATCTTGGAGATTCAATAACCCGGCATTTGGCATTTTAGATTCTGCACTATCCTGAATTCGCAAAGCTATTACATCATGTTTCTTTGCTAATATTTTCAGGCTATCTAAATAATTAGTATCAAGAAAATCGGATATTACAAAAATAATACTACGCTTTTTTATAAGACGATATATATATTCGACTGCATTCTTAATATTTGTTCCGCTTTTTTTAGGCTCAAAATATAAGATATCTCTCAAAATTCTAAGTGCTGATTTTTTTCCTTTTGTAGGTGGAACGTATTTTTCAACTTCGTCAGTAAAAAGCAGCAGTCCAACTTTGTCATTGTTAGATAACGCAGAGAAAGAAAGAACTGCAGTAATCTCTGTGATAAATTCAGATTTTAGATATCCTTTTGTTCCAAATAGGGTAGAAGCGCTGCTGTCAACGAGGAACATTACATTCAGCTCGCGTGTTTCTTCAAACTTTTTTATGTATGGGAAGCCATGACGTGCGGTTACATTCCAGTCAATTTGTCGGAAGCTATCACCACTTTGATACTCTCGAACTTCCGAGAATTCCAAACCCTGGCCTTTAAATAAACTGTGATATTCTCCAGAAAAGAGGTCAGAAACCAGATCTCTGGTAGTTATCTCAATTTTACGAATTTTCTTAATTATATCAGATGTTTCCATTAATATAAATTATTTAGGGAACTTCGATCTCATCGAAAAGTCTGGTTACAATATCTTCCTGAGTAATTTGCTCTGCTTCAGCTTCGTAAGTAAGAATTATTCTATGTCTTAGAATATCTTTACCAATTGCTTTAATGTCATCTGGGGTTACATATCCTCGGTGATCTAGAAATGCATGAGCCTTTGCAGCTTGTGCTAGATAAATTGTAGCACGCGGAGAAGCACCGCAATCAATAAGATCAGATAGATCATTCAGGTTTGAAAATTTTGCCGGTTCACGAGTTGCAAATACCAGATCAAGAATATAATCCTTAATTTTGTCTTCCATATAAATATCTTTGATCAATTCTCTCATCTCTAAGATGTCTTTTGGTTTTACAACAGCCTTAACTTTAATTTCATCCTTTCTAACCATTTTATCTAGAATCAATTTTTCTTCGTCACGGGTTGGATAATCTATTATAAGTTTAAGCATAAAACGGTCTACTTGTGCTTCAGGAAGCGGATATGTTCCTTCCTGCTCAAGTGGATTTTGAGTTGCCATCACCAAGAATGGGTTTGGCAGAGGATAGGTTGTATCTCCAATTGTTACTTGCCTTTCCTGCATTGATTCTAAAAGTGCTGACTGCACTTTTGCCGGAGCTCTGTTTATCTCATCAGCCAAAACGAAATTTGCAAATACAGGCCCCTTCTTAGCTACGAACTCACTTGTTTTCTGATTATAGATAAGGGTTCCCATGAGGTCTGCAGGTAAAAGGTCTGGTGTGAACTGGATGCGCTTAAAAGTGGATTTTATGGTATTTGCCAATGTTTGTACAGCAAGAGTTTTTGCAAGTCCCGGAACTCCTTCTAGCAAAATATGCCCATCTGCAAGAAGTCCAACAAGAAGACGTTTGATCATATATTGCTGACCGACAATTACTTTCTCGGTTTCTTGTGTTATCTTATTTATTAACTCGCTTTTTTCCATTACTTTCTGATTAATTTCTTCGATCTTCATTGATCCTCCCAAAAAATATATATATTTATATAAACTAATTTTAAAAATTTTGTTACATTTTTTTTATATGTTTATGTCTAAAAATGTTTCCATCAAGATGCTTGAAATGAATATCAACGCTGCTATTACAAATGGTCATAACTAAATACGAAGCTTTATGCCCACGATCTACATCTGCTTTAAGATGACCTGGATTAATAAAATGTTTGTCTTCTATATGATCGTAATTAGAGTGATGCGTATGTCCATAAAGATATATATCTGCAGGTTTGGTTGATTTTGAAAGATCTTCTAGCCTGTGTGCTAAAGCAAAATTCCAATGCTCAATTTCAATCTCTAAAATTGCTGGAATCGTTCCATCTTTATATCCAGGATGATATAAGCCGGGAACTCTTATCAATTCTTTATTATCGGTTATGTCAAAATTGTTATTCAGATCTTCAAAATCATCACCTAGATGAATGATATGAGTATACTCATTTTCATTCTTAAATACGTCTCTCAATATTTTCTGATTTTTGTGTGTATCTGAAAGAACTATTATTTTTCTCATGAGCAAGGATAATTACATCTTTTTAGGTGAAGAAATTCCCATCATATCAAGTGAAATTGAGATAACATTTTGAACTGCACTTATTAGATATAATCTTGCTAAACTCAACTCAGTTTTTCCTTCATCAATAATCTTATATTTTGCGTAATATTTGTGGAACATTCCTGCTAATTCATGTACATATGCTGCAAGTCTGTGAGGCTCTCTATTATCAGCACAAAGGTTAAGAACAGAATTTATATCCATCATTTTCTTTATCAGGTTTAATTCGTCAGCTTTATTTAATTTACTTAAATTCTTCTCATCGAATTTTTTAAGAGATAATTTTGCTTTCTTTGCTTTTTTAAGAATACTATTAATACGTGCAAATGCATACTGACAGTAGAATACAGGATTTTCACTAGATTTTTTCTTCGCAAGTTCCAGATCAAAATCCAGATGAGCAGATGGTTTACGGTTTATGAAGAAATATCTAGCTGCATCTTTTCCAACTTCATCTAATAGATCATCCATCGAAACTATCTTACCAGCACGTTTAGACATCTTAATAACTTCACCATCTTCCAAAAGGTTTATATGTTGCAGAAAAACAACTTCCAGTTTGGAATCATCGAGTTCTAACGCTTTAATAGCTGCCCTAAGTTTAGATACATGACCGTGATGGTCCGGTCCTAAAACATCAATAATAATATCGAAACCACGGTTATATTTAGTAAGATGGTAAGCAATGTCAGGAACAAGGTAAGTAGGGTTTCCATCGGCTTTTATAAGAACACGATCTTTTTCATCACCAAACTTGGTTGAAGAGAAGAATACAGCATCATCTTTTTCATAAGTGCAACCTGCTTCGGCTAAATAACTTAATGCTTCTTCCAATATCCCTTCTAAGCGAAGTTTCTTCTCAGACATCCAGTTATCGAACTGTACATCAAATCTATCTAAACTAGCAACTTGCATTTTATGGATCTCAGCTAAAGCGAAAGTCTTCATCCTATCTAAACGATCTTCTTCTGTCATATGAAAAAGTTTTGTACCTTCAATTGTATTAAGGTCTACTGCAAGATCTTTTATATATTCACCATGATACGCTTCGAATGGAAATTCCTCTATTGTGTGTCCATGCAATTCTCGGTATCTGATCTCAAGTGATTCAGCAAAAATATCAACTTGATTTCCTGCATCATTCACATAAAATTCACGGAATGGCTCGAATCCAATATGTTTCATAATACGGAAAAGAGTATCACCATATGCACCAGCACGGGCACTAACAACATTCAGAGGTCCGGTAGGATTTGCACTGATGAACTCAATAAGAACTTTTCTTCTCTGGCCATAATTGGAAGATCCGTAATTCTTCTGTTCTGCTATGATTTTCTTTAATTCTTTATAATACAGTGAATTTGCTAATGTAAAGTTAAGAAATCCAGGCCCTGCAATTTCTATAGATTTATAATCCTTCTTTTTAGAAAGATCATCTGCAATTTTTTGTGCAAGGTCACGAGGTTTGATCTTAAGTATTTTGGTGTTTATAAGAGCAACGTTACTAGAAAAATCTCCATGATCAGCTATGTTTGGGATTTCAACAGTAAAGTCGGCATTACATTTAAGATTTATTTTTTTTAAAGATGTTAAAATATCATCATATATTTTTGTTTTCATATTTTATTATTCTTTATTTTCCTTATTTATTCTGGAATTAACAACATAAAGCTCTTCGATCTTATAATATTCTCGTTTATCCTGGCTAAAGATGTGAACAATGATGTCACCAAAATCTATTAAAATCCATGTGCTGGAATTTTTTCCTTCGGTAGAGAGTATTTCCATTCCATTTGCTTTTGCATTATATGTTATATTCTCTGCAATTGCTTTATTATGCAATTCTGCTGTTCCACTGCAAATTATCAAGTGATCTGTAAAATCTGTTTCTCCGGTCACATCAATATGCTTTATATCTACACCTTTTTTCTCTTCCATCCAATTTATTATATTGGCAATAGCTTGTTTCTGTTCCATAATCTCCTATTTAAAATACATACGGTAATCTCTTCCAAGAATTATCTGAAAATCTTCTAGAGTATTCTCATTAAACGCATAAATTCTTCTCTTGATCCCTGTAATTTTCATTAAATAATTTAGTTTTTTTTCATCTTCTTTTTTTACAACAATTATCGTTTTACCATAAATGAATTTATTGCTTTTCACATTTTCCCATGATATTATATCAACATTCTCAAAATCATTATTGAGTATATTGTCTTTAACTTCACCTGCAGCACCTTTCACGCCGCAGCCATTTAAAATTGATAATTTCAGAGAAGTGATGTCAATAATTTCAACTTCAATATCTTCACTAACTTTTTTATTAAAGAACATAAAATAAGATGCTACACAAATAAGTAGCAAAACAGTAATACCTATTAATGAAGCACGTTTATCTATACGAAACAAATTATTTTTCGGTTTTCGCATTGTCAAATTGTTCTTTTAGTTTGGAATATGCCTGATCGAAAGATTCGGGAATTACCCTTGTTCCACCAATTGCGGACATAAAATTTACATCTCCGTTCCAACGAGGAACAATATGAACATGAATATGCACATCAATACCTGCACCGGCAGCTTTACCAAGATTCATACCGATATTAATTCCATCGGGAGAATAAACTTTTGTTATTACATTTTCGCATAACTGAACCGTTTCAAATAGATCATTAATCTCTTCTTTATTAAGCCCATTCAATGTTGGAACGTGTTTAGTGGGAACAACCATTAAATGACCGTTATTATAAGGGAAAATATTCATGATAACAAAACAGGATTCACTTCGATAGAGGATAAGATGCTTTTTATCATTATCTTCTGAAGGTTTAACACAGAAAATACACTCTTCACTTTTTTTTGATAACACATATTGCAAACGCCATGGTGAGTATAAAATATCACTCATAATATGCTCCTTTTACCTCGAAAACATCTAAATGTAGAACCTCTAATTTTGATATTCTGTTTTTATCCTTCAAAATGATTTTGCCTGCTTAAAAATTCATTTTCCAGATCTGCTAATTGTTCCTTAGAATTCACACCGGATGCTTCAACCATATCATCGAGAATAACTGATGTAACAAGTTTGTCTTTATCATTTAATATTTCTAGAGTATCGGTTAAATAATATTCATTCTGATTATTATTATTATCAATATTTTGGAGTGCTTCAAAAAGATCTTTAGCATCAAAACAATAAATTCCTGTATTGATCTCTTTGATCTCTTTTTCTGCTTCGGTTGCATCCTTGAATTCCACAATTCTTTGAACATTTCCACCACTATTTCTAACGATTCTTCCATACTTAAGTGCATCGTTCATAAAAGCTGTAAGTACGGTACAGGAAGCGTTCTCTTCTCTATGCTGCTGCTGTATTTTCTCTAAAGTTTTGTATCTAAGAAGTGGAACATCTCCGCATAAAATGAAAACATCTCCATCAAAATCATGGAATATTTCTTCTGTAACCATTACTGCGTGACCTGTTCCGTTTTGCTGAACTTGCTCAACAAATTTAATGTTACTATTTTTTGGAACAACATTGATCACCTGATCTTTCTTGTAACCAACAACAATTGCGATTAGATCACTATTTATCTTGTTTGCTGTTTGCACAACACGATTTATCATTGGTTTTTCTGCTAATTCAAAGATCACCTTTGGTTTATCTGATTTCATGCGTGTTCCCTTGCCGGCAGCAAGAATTATGGCAGCAGTTTTTTTCATTTTATCTCCATAAATATATTTTCAATTTTTTTATTTAATACTGGATGAACAAGATCTGGGCACAACTCATTTAGAGAAATTAAAACAAATTCTCTTTTATGTAGTTCCGGATGGGGAAGAATCAGCAATTTGCTGTTGATGATATTATCTTCGCACAATAATAGATCAATATCTATTGTTCTGGGTCCCCATTTCTCGTCTCGAACGCGCCCAAGTTGATCTTCAATTTCCAAACACTTTTTTAATAATAATTTTGGCTCTAAGTTAGTTTCAACCTCAATAACACAATTTAGGAAATCTGGTTGATCAATCTTTCCATATGGCTCTGTGGCTATTAATGTACTGGTTCTCTTAACTTCTGTGCTTTCCAATAGAGAAATTAGATCTATTGCATCTGTTATATATTTTTGTTTGTTTCCAAGATTTGACCCCAGACCAAGATAACAACTCATTAACATCCTTTATCTGTCTCTTTCCATCTCTACTTCTACAGAGCCTAATGAACCATTAATTGGAACGGAAGGTTTTTTGATTCTAACATTAGCGTAAATAATTGATGGAAAAGTATCTAAGATAGAATCTAGAATTGTATTTGCACATACTTCCAACAGAAAAAATTCACGTTCTTCTAGAGTATGTTTTATAATCGCGTAAACTTTTGTATAATCTACTGTATCTTCTAGGTTTTTGATATCATTATCATGCTTTTGTTGTGTCTCATAAGAAAAATTGACTATAAATCTCTGCCCTAATTTTCTCTCTTCAGGATGCACGCCGTGATATCCATAAAAAACCATTTCATGTAAATGAATTTTCATTTTTTAACCTCTTGTAAAATCAAAGTTTCTTTATGATCTTAAAACTTAATTTATTTGCGAATCTCTTGTCTATTAAATAGATGAAAAGCCCACTTAAGAGTAACCCAAACATAGAGATAACAATTGATGGATCTTCATTAAAATTAAACAAAAATTTGCTGATCAAGTAAAATGAAATCATAACAATAATTGGAAGAATAAAAACAATAAAAGAAGATAATACTCTTAATGAAGGAGCAATATCAACTTTAACTCTATCACCTAAAACCAATTGTTGATCTGTTTTTATTGTATGAAGGATCGTTTTCTCATTAGAGTTGCAAATGCCACTTACTGCACAGCCATCACAAGATCCAGTTCTCTCAACTTCTACTTGCACAATATTATCTTTAATTTCTCGAACAATTGCTATATCTTCATGGTTGTCCATTTACTCTTTCTCTCT
>CAXCCM010000064.1:0-8868 GCA_963981005.1 uncultured bacterium
CCTTCTAATATAGTAGAGTTCTCTGTAACACTTGATGCACCTGTAAACCTTACTGCTCAAGCTCAGGAACCGGATGTTATTCTTAATTGGGAAGCTCCTTCGTTCTTGAGAAGTCTTACAGGATATAGAGTATATCGTGACGGAGAATCTGTTACAGACGTAACAGAAACAACATATACTGATTATAATGTTCCAACAGGAATTTATACTTATTATGTTACCGGACTTTACGAGCAGTATGAATCTGATGCTTCAAATGAAGTTATTGTTGATCTTACTGAAGCTGATGATCCGCTGATTCCAACGAATACTGTTCTTATTGGAAATTATCCGAATCCATTTAATCCTGAAACAAAGATAGAGTTCAGTTTACTTGAAGCCGGCAATGTAGATGTGGTTATTTACAATATTAAAGGTGAGAAAGTTAAAAAGCTTGTTGACGGCAAAATGGTCGCAGGATTTCATTCCGCTGTTTGGAACGGTAAGGATGATAATGGCAAAAAAGTAGCAAGCGGTGTCTATCTTTACAGGTTCAAAACTGCTGGAATAGATCAAACTAAAAAAATGATGTTAATTAAATAATTGGAGGAAGTGTGAAGAAATTTCTTTTACTTACGATACTGCTATTTGCAGTATATTCACTTTTTGGAGTATTAGAGTATCAAAGATCGGGTGATGGATTAAGGGTAACTTTTGTTAATGATGAAAATTCATTAGAACAAAGTGAACTGGAGCAAATTATTGCCTTACCATCAAAAGGTGTTGATATTATTATTAATGATTGTGTGGTTGAGGAGTACTCTGGTAATGGAGAACTATTAAGAACACGATCTGATGTTGGAGAAGATCATGTTAAAGTGCAAAAAAGTTTCATTATGCGAAATCTTTATGCACATCAATTCAGTATAAACAAAACTAAAGTTACTGATGGTATTTCTTCAGTACTAAAAAGTATTGATGTTGAAATAAGAATGACTGATCCGGTTCAAATTCCTCAAACAGTATCAGCTGCATTTTTACCTCTTTACAAAGATCTTATTGATAATTTTGATAGATCTTATTTGCGGGATGCATCGGTTGCTCCATCTAAAATGCTTATCATTACTCATCAAACTTTATTAGGTTATACACAGGTTTTTACTGACTGGAAAAATCAGAAAGGTATTGAAACAGAAGTAGTTATAAAAGATGACATTGGAACTACAAGTGCTCAGATCAAAGAATATATACAAAATGTTTATGATACTTCAGAAGTACCTCCTGACTATGTTCTTCTTACAGGTGATACAGATGATGATTTCGAAATTCCATCCTTTTATATTGTAAGTTCTGGTGGAGATAGTAATGTTACCGATCATCCATATACCTTGTTAGATGGAGATGATTATTTTCCTGAAATGATTATTGGTAGAATGTCAATCGATAGTGTGATAGATTACCAAACAATGATCGCAAAAACTCTTTATTATGAGAAGACACCTTTTATGGGAAGTACACATTGGTTTGAGAATGCTACTTTAGTTGCTGGTAATTACAGTTCATCTCCTCCAATGCCTACAACTCCTGTAAAAGCAACAATGTGGCTTAAAGATAAAATGGTAGATTACGGATACAACAATATTGATGAATTTTATTACTGGCCTCCATATTATAATATTTTCCCAGGATCAGCATTGATCTCAGCTTCAATAAACGCTGGTGTTGGTGTGGTTTCATATAGAGGTTGGGGAGATGCAAACGGATGGCATTATCCGCTTTATCATCGTGAACATCTCGATGATCTTAATAATGGAATGATGCTACCAATTATGACATCAATTGTGTGTAATACTGGTGACTTTGCTAATAGTGTAGACCCATGTTTTGGCGAAAAATGGGTAAGAATGGGAAATCCTGCAGAGCCTGCTGGTGGTGTTATATTCGTTGGTCCTTCCGATCTTCATACAAGTACAAAACTTAACAATTCTATTTTTTCTGGACTTTGGTATGGAGTTCTAGATGAAGATAATCTTGCTTTTGGAAGCGCTGTCCTCCGAGGTAAATATGAGCTATACGATAACTTCCCACTTAACAGAGAGCCAGGTGATTATGTTGAATTTTATTTTAGTGTATATAATATTCTTGGTGATCCATCATTATCTATGTGGACTACAGTTCCACAAGATATTACCTGTACACTGCCAACAGAAGTTAATGTTGGAACAAACTTCATTGATATAGATCTTCCCGGAATGGATGGGGCTATAGTTACAGCTATTAAAGATGATGAATTTTTTAATACAGCTGTTGTAGAAAATGGTTCAGTTATTATTTATCTTGAATCTCAAACAACTGGCGAGATAACACTTACGATAACAAAACCAAATTATTATCCACTACAGGAAACAGTAATAGTAAATCAAGCTAATGTAGATCTTGGCCTTACAGGTGTTACACCTGCAAGTGCGCTTGTGTCTGGTGCAACAGTACAATTAGATCTAACAATAACAAATTATGGTTCTCAATCTGCATCATCAATTTCTGCTGATTTATTATCTGATAACGGATTTATTAATATAAATACAACATCAGCTAGTTTTGGTAATATTGATGCTGGTTCTACATCTACACAAGGTTATGAGATCGAAATAGAAACGAATTGTCCGAACAATGAGATAATTGAATTTGATCTGGAACTTTCTGATGGAAGCACTTCAAAATTCCATATAATAGTTAGTGGTTTAATATTTGAATTTGAAAACGTTGTTGTTAATGATGAAAATGGAATACTTGAGCCGAGTGAAGAGAGTTCAATTTCTGTTTCATTTACAAATATTGGATCTTTTGATGCTACATCAATTGATGCTGAATTAATTGCTTTAGCTAGTGATGTGAATGTAGTAGCTTCCAACTTTAATGTAGGAAATATAGGTGTTGATGAATCTGCTGTAGCAGAATTTACCATCGAAGCAGATGAAGATTGTTTTGTTGGAATTTCTGTTCCATTCCAAATGAATTTATCTGATGCAGATGGACTTAACACAACAATCTACTTTAGTTTAGAAATTGGTGATATAGACCATTATGCACCAACCGGACCAGATACTTTCGGTTATTATGCTTACGATAGTAATGATCAGTTTTATGTGAATAGTCCTGATTATGAATGGATTGAGATAGATCCGCAAGAAGGTGGGAACGGAGAAGTATTTGAGCTTGGTGATGATAGATCTGTGGATATCCCAATGCCATTTGATTTTCAATTTTATGGTGAAGTTGGAGATAGTTTAACCATCTGTACAAATGGCTGGATCTCTATGCGTCCAACTTGGGAAACCTATTTTAGAAATTGGAATATACCATCTGCTTTGGGCCCTTATGGTATGATAGCCGCTTATTGGGATGACCTTATCGGTGAAGAGATCTCAACAGGTGAATATGAAGATATGAGAATCAGTTACTATTACGATGAAACAGAAAATATATTTATAATAGAGTGGAATGAGTGTGTGAATAGAATTGATCTTACCTCTGTTGAAAAATTTGAGATAGTTCTTTATGACCCTGCTCATTATCCAACTGATAGTGGAAATGGAATCATTCAAATTAATTATCAATTTGCCAATAATCCTGATTTTAGGAGTAATTACGCAACTATTGGAATTGAAAATCATGATCAATCTGTAGGACTTCTTTATACTTATGCAAATATTTACCCACAAAGTGCTACAGAAATACAGAACGAATTTTCAATAAAGTTTACTACAGAAGCACCGGAATTTGCAGAACCGCAAATTCCAACAGCAGATTTTGTTGTAGATAGAACTTATGGTATTGCACCTTATGAAGCGACTTTCACAAATCTTACTTCTCCACCATATTTCTATAATGAATTTAATTGGGAATTTAACGATGGTAGTTCTGTCCAGGATGAACGTCATCCTGTTCATATATTTGCAGATCCAGGGAATTATGATATAACTATGAATGTAGAAAATACTTTAGGCTCAGATGAAATAACGAAAAATGATTACATAAATGTGCTTTCTACAGATGGACTGATCTGGCCTGGAGATACAAACAGTAATGGTGTTGTGAGTGCAGAAGATATTCTGCAAATCGGTGTATATTGGCGCCAAATTGGTAATTCACGTACCTCTTCTTCTGTAGTTTGGGAAGCTAATGATTATCCGGGTGGATGGGATATTGATGTAGCTTCTTTGGCAGATTGTGATGGAAATGGCGAAGTAAATATTGCCGATGTTCTTGCAATTGGTTTAAATTGGGGTTCAACACATGGCAGTACTTTAAGTCTTCCTCCATTCAGTCCTGAAGAATTAGAAGCGAGTCGTACCAACTTTGAAGATATATATTATGCTTTAGGAAATACCGGAAATGAACTGCTCATAAAAAATTATATCGCTCGTGAATTTGATATGCCTATCATTCAACCTGTTCAGATTAATTTCTTACAGCAGAATTATCCGAATCCATTCAATCCTGAAACTAACATTTCATACTCAATTTTAGACAATGGTTTAGTTGAGTTGTCTATCTATAATATTAAGGGACAGCTTGTTAAGAATCTTGTTAGATCTGCACAAAATGTAGGTGAGCATAATGTAGTTTGGAATGGAAAGGATTCTGCAGGTAAAAAAGTGAGTAGTGGGTTGTACTTCTACAAACTTAAAGTTAATGACAAAATAATTGATACAAAAAAAATGATGTTATTGAAATAGAAAATGGAGAAAATAATGTTTAGAACTGTGTTTAATCCTGAGTTATCCAGGAAAATACTCTTTCTTATAATAATTGTTACGATGATATTTACACTATCATGCTCAAGTGATTCAACAGATCCTGTTGTTGAAGAAGATCTTGCGTTAAAGTTCAACCCTGCAGAACAAACTGTTCCAGAAAATACAGAAGCTGATTTTATTATCATGGTTGAAAATGTTGAAAATCTTTTTGCATTTTCTGCTGAGATCGTGTTCGATAATACAGTAGCAGAATTGGTTCAGGATGCAGTAGCTGTTGGTGGATTTTGGAATTCTGAGATCGTTGAATTAAATGTTGTAGAAGATGATAGGTTAAGTATTGCAATTAGTTTGCAGCAAACTACAAATGAAGATGGAATTGATGGAAATGGTGAACTTTTTACTTTTAGTATAGAAGGTTTAACAATGGGTCAGACAAATCTAACATTTGAGAATTTGCAGATGATCGATGAGAATGGAAGTGAAATTGCTAACTTTGATGATATTGAAATTACTAATGGAAAGCTGATAATAGAATAATATGTTTGGTTTAATAATTGGCTTATTGTTACTTATAACATTTGGGATCTATGAATTCCAAAAATGTAAGATCAGTAGAAAGAAAATTCCCACGATAATCCATATAAATGGAACAAGGGGAAAATCGAGTGTTACGCGTCTTATTGCTGCAGGGTTACGTGCCGGAGGAAAAAAGACAATAGCTAAAACCACCGGATCTGCTCCTGCAGTGATCTATGAAGATGGAAGTGAAACACCGATAATTAGACATCATGGTGCTAATATAAAAGAGCAGATAAAGATCATAAAATTTGCAGCAAAGAAGAAGATCGATATTCTTGTTCTGGAATGTATGGCTGTTACTCCAGAATATCAATGGGTAACCGAACATGAGATCGTTCAATCTAATATTGGTATTATCACAAATTCCAGGTTAGATCATCTTGATGTTATGGGCCCCGGGCTTAAGAATGTAACGCGTTCTTTATGCAATACAATTCCTAAACATGGTGTGCTGTTCACAGCTGAGCATAAGGTGTTTCCAATTATACAAAGTGAAGCAAAAAAAGTTCATTGTGAAGTAGTACAATCTACAGATGAAGGAATTTCCAACGAAGATATGTACGGTTTCTCTTATATTGAGCATAAAGAAAATGTTGGGCTTTCTTTGAAGGTTTGTGAGCATTTTGGAATAAGCAAACAAACTGCATTAGATGGAATGTATGCTGCAAAACCTGATATTGGAGCGATGGAGATATATATGCACAAAAGTAAAGATACCGAACTTCACTTTGTTCATGCTTTTGCAGCAAATGATCCTGAATCTACTGAATTTGTTATAAATTCTGTTAAAGAGCTTTATCCTCATACCCATGCAGTAGCAATTGTACTTAGTACCAGAGCAGATAGAATATATCGCTCTAAACAACTTGTAATGATGCTTAAAGAAGTAGACTTTGATCACCTATATCTAATAGGAGAACAAACTAATACTATATATTCTTATGCATTGAACAATAAATTAGATAAGAAAAAAATTACAGATTGCGGATGGGTTACAGGACTTAAGTTGACAAATAGTGCAGTAAAATTACCAGCAAAAGAAATATTGATGATGGGAATTGGCAATATTGGTGGTAATGGTGGAGTTATTGTAGAGTATTATAAAAAAAGGAATATTAAAAATGTTTGAAGTAGCAATTGGTTTAGGAGTATTGATAAGTTTGTTCTTTTTGGAAACATTTGGAGCAGCGGCAGGTGGAATCGTTGTTGCCGGTTATGTTGCAATGTATTTGCATCAACCCATCACGATCTTAGCTACGTTATCAATTAGTATTATTGTATTTATCATTGTTAAAATTCTTGGTAAATTTATGTTCATTTATGGTAGAAGACGAATGGTTATTACTGTTTTACTTGGCTTCATTATTGGTTGGATGGCAAGATATTACGGAATATTCGCTAATCTGTCTTCAGATTATTCAGTTAATGTTATTGGATTTATTATACCGGGTCTTATTGCTAATGCAATGGAAAGACAGGGCATTGTTAAAACACTATCTATCATGGTTGTAGCAGCTGTAATTGTACGGTTCTTGCTAGTTCTGATATTTGGTGGAATTATCATAGGGTAAGGAGAATCATGTTTATTCCCAGTGCAAAATCTAAATTTAGTTTAATTCTATTAATGCTAGTTGCAATTGCATTATTTATTTGGGTAGAAAATTCACGAGTTTTTAAAAGTGATAAATATTATGAAGAGAAGCTTGCTGCTGCAGAATTGATGCAAGAAGCAGAGCTTGCTATAAAAGAATATAGAAATTCAGAGGGTGTTTACATAGATGAAGTGAATGATCCTAACAGAACAGCAATGATAGGTGATAAACAATCTCCAATTGTAACTGATCGTGGTGATCTTACATCTAAACTAACAAGTTTAAATCCGAATTTCGCAGCAGTAATTGTAGAGATGTTCAAAGAAGCAAACTTAAAGAAAGGTGACAAGGTAGCTATAAGCTGTACCGGTTCTTTCCCAGCACTTAATATTGCCGTTTTTAGTGCAGCAAAAGTGTTGGAACTAGAACCTATCGTAATATCTTCTGTTGGTGCTTCTATGTTTGGCGCAACCGATCCCGATTTCACATGGCTAGATATGGAAGAGTTTTTTATTCAGCAAAACATCTTTGAATATCGAAGTAAAGCCGCTTCTATTGGAGGTGGACGTGATATGGGAAGAGGGTTGAGTAAAAACGGACGTGAACTTATTTTGGCAAACATAGAGAAGAATAATGTCAAGTTGATACATAACGAAACACTTGAACAGAATATTCTTGATAAAATGGGAATATTTAAGACCGAAGGTGATAACAATATAGCACTTTATGTAAATATTGGTGGTGGACTCTCTAGTATTGGCGCAACTCTAAACGGCAGATTGATAACCCCAGGTTTACATAGATATGTTACTTTAACTAATACACCACTAAAAGGCACAATGTTGCTTTTTGCTGATGAAGGTGTACCTGTTATTCATTTATTGGATATTGCCAGACTCGCAGAGAGTAAGGAAATTCCAATTGCTCCCGATCCGCTTCCAGAACCCGGTAACGGAAGTATGTTTGAAGATGAAAAATATAATCTAACAGTTGCCACCATATCGTTTATCATACTTCTAATTTTGATATTAATAGTGATATTTTTTGATCATAAGGAATTGAAGATTAAAGATGATGAGATCAATATTTAAAATGAAAAAATTAATTTTGTCGTTTGCATTATTGGGAATAGCTTTCGCACTGATGGCTGCAGATATTCGATTTAACTCAGACCCCGATGAATTCCTAATATATAACAGAAGAAACAGTAAAATTTATAACTATTTTCTGCTTAAACCAAATGAGAGTATATCGTGTGCACTAATTAATATTGATACATTGAATGTGTATTCACGTGCTATCATAAGTAATGGATCATCAATAGATTACAACTATAAAGTAAAAATTGCAAGTGAAGAAATGATCTTAGAAAAATCTGCCAAATTAAGTGAATCGAGCAGAGGTGTGAACGGAGAGAGTTTAACAAGTTTTAATAAATATGCAACCGTAGTTCATGATGGGAAAGTAAACCTTTCTGTTACAAACACTTCGCGTTTTGATCTGGTATTTAAAATTTCGGGTAATAACTTAACTTCCTCAAATAAAGAGATCGACTACATTCGCTTTACACCAAATTTTTATGGTGATGTTAAAACACTTGTTCTTGATGATAAAGAGTACACATATTACACTCCTAAATCAGATAAAATCCAATTGACTTTAGAGGGGCCGATAGTTCTAAAAATAATTAGTAGAATGATATTTGATACGAATTATATTAATAATTCCGGTTATAAGTTTAGAGTTTTAGATAACAGAGAATTGTTTACAGAATTTACAGAACAAGCTTATAAATCTAAAAGGAACTGGATAAAAAATGAACCGGATGTGATACCTTCTACAGGTGATGTGAATATAATAAAACTTCCTAGTGGAATTCACCATATTTGCATAGAAGATAAAGATAAAAACAAAGATCTGATCTTTAGATTTTTTATAAATAAAGCATCAGTAGAGAT
>CAXCCM010000065.1:0-8865 GCA_963981005.1 uncultured bacterium
TCTAATTGCTGTTATTGTCTCCTGAATTAGTGTCATGTCTTTATCGATCTTTTCATCAATAAGATCATTATTCACTTCTGGGAATTCAGCGATCACAAGTGATTCTTCAGGCATTGGGAAGTGTTCTTTAATTCCATGCCAGATCTCTTCAGTGATAAATGGCATAATGGGCTGCAATAATCTCATAGAAGTTTGAAAAACATCCAGAAGAACATATTTAGCTGTAAGCTGTCCTTCCTTATCCTCGCTGTTGTAAATTCTATCTTTAGAAAGTTCTAAATACCAACTGCAGAATTCTTTCCAAATAAAGTCCATAAGTATGTTTGCAGCATCATTTAATCTGAGCTCTTCATAATTCTTTTGTGTAAGTCTTATAACTTCATTGAGTCTGCTATATATCCATTTATCAGCGAGTTCCAATTTAAGTTCATCTTTGTTAGGAAGTCCATCAATCTTCTCAACATTCATCATCATGAAACGATAAGCGTTCCAAATTTTATTAGCAAAATTTCTTCCAATATCTAGAATGGAATTGGAATAATAGCTATCAGCACCTTTAGGTGTATTAAAGATCATACTGAATCTCAGCGCATCAGCTCCGTATTCCTCAATGATGTGTATAGGATCTGGAGAATTCCCCAGAGATTTACTCATTTTTATTCCGGTTTCATCTAAGACCATACCGTGTAGTAAAACAGTTTTAAAAGGAATTTTATCTTGGAATTCTAGTGTTGCCATTATCATTCTTGCAACCCAAAGATAGATTATTCCAGGAGCTGTAACAAGAAGATCTGTTGGAAGAAAATAATCGAGATCTTCTGTTTTTTCTGGCCAACCCATTGTACTGAACGGCCACAACCAGCTAGAGAACCAAGTATCAAGCACATCTTCATCTTGCGTAAATTTTGTGTTCCCGCATTGATTGCATTTAACAGGTGTCTCTTTTGCAACGATCAATTCTCCACATTCATCACAATAGTATGCAGGAATTCTGTGTCCCCACCAGATCTGACGTGAAATACACCAATCGCGAATATTTTCCATCCAATGCAAATATACTTTAATCCAGCGTTTTGGTTGAAGCTGAACTTCACCACTTTTTACAACTTCAATAGCTCGTTTTGCCATCGGCTCCATTTTTACAAACCATTGGTCAGATAGATATGACTCAATAACTGTGTCACATCTGTAACAATGACCAACAGCGTGATCATGCGGTTCGATCTCTCCGAGAAGATCTTTTGCTTTTAGTTGTTCAATTATTTTTTCCCTACATTCAAATCTTGTTAATCCTTCAAAAATCTTTCCAGCTTTTTCATTCATTATTCCGTGTTCATCCATAATAATGATTTTTTCCAAGTTGTGTCTCTGCCCTACTTCAAAATCGTTTGGATCGTGAGCCGGTGTGATTTTTACACATCCACTTCCAAAATCTTTCTCTACATATTCATCAGCAATTATTGGAATTTCACGTTCTATGAATGGTAATATTACAGTTTTACCAATTAACTCTTTATACCTTTCATCATCGGGATGAACAGCAACAGCAGTATCACCCAACATTGTTTCTGGTCTGGTTGTAGCAACTGTAATAAAGCCACTTCCATCTTTAAGGGGATAATTCATATTCCACAAATTTCCTGTTTCATCTTTGTGATCTACTTCATCATTTGCAAGTGCTGTAACACAGCGCGGACACCAATTTATTATGCGTTTGCCTTTGTAGATGAGACCCTTCTCGTAGAGTTGAATAAACACTTCTTTTACAGATTCAGAAAGACCTTCATCCATTGTGAATCTTTCACGTGTCCAATCACATGAACAACCCAGTTGTTTAAGTTGCTCAATAATCCTTCCACCTTTTTCTTCTTTCCAATCCCAAATTCTATCTACAAGTTTTTCTCTGCCAATATCATGACGTGTTTTACCATCATTAGCCAGTTGTTTTTCAACAACATTCTGGGTTGCAATTCCTGCATGATCTACACCTGGTATCCATAAAGTTGGAACACCTGTCATGCGCTTGTAGCGAATCATAACATCTTGAAGTGTGTTGTTTAGAACGTGACCCATATGAAGAATTCCGGTTACGTTTGGTGGTGGTATTAAAACAGTATATGGTTTTTTGTTTTTATCTTTCTTTGGTGTGAAATAACCATTCTTTATGCTATTTTCATACCATTTTTTTTCAATCTTTTGTGGTTCGTAACTTTTATTTATTTCCATTTTAATTTCCTTATTGTTAAGCCGCTAAGATCGCTATATTCCACTAAGAAAGAAGCGAAAACGGATTTAATAATTTATCCTTAATTATATTTTTATTTAAGGATAAAATTCATTTAATTTTTATGAATCTTCTCATTGTGTTTTTTGTGTTCTTCGTGGCTAATCATTTTCGTTGCTATATAATGCCTTAACAATTCCTATGAATTTTATATGCGATGGGAAAACGATCTTGGGAAGTTCATCAAAGCTGACATAACGTGCTTCGACTGCATCATCTCCAGCCTGAAGCTTACCTCCTGTTATCTTCATTAAAAAACCAAATGAGATAACTTTTTCATATATTGGTGAATACTCTGTATCATAACCTAATTGAACTATAACTTCACCATCAAGCCCTGTCTCTTCTTTCATTTCATCAACAGCACATTCAGCTGGGGTTTGATCGATTTCAACATAACCACTTGGTAATGCCCAACCACCAGCATTTGGTTCATATTTGCGTTTTATTACAACTAGTTCATTTTTATCATTAAGAATGATGCAAGCTGAAGCAGGGATGGGATTCTTATAGAACGTCCATCCGCATTCTGAACACTGTGGACGCATCTTGCCTTCTCTATCATCACCGAGTAGCATTACGTTCCCACATTTTAAACAAAAATTTACATTGTTATAAGACTCTTTTGTTATAGTCATTTATTAACTCTTTACTTTAAATTCTATTTTGCTAATTCTGTTATTTTCAATAAGATAAACACATTTCTCAAGTACATCAAAATTGCTTAAATGATCAATTCTAAATTCTGAATTATAAATAGCTAAAGAATTTCCTGTGATATTATCAATTAGTTCAATTTCATTTTCTGAAAATGTTAATATAATGCTTCTGTCAAGCTGCTTGTACTTGTTTAAAGAAATTTGGAATATTGAGTTTCCCTCTCTTTTTGGCAGAGTCTTCAGTTGTTTGGTCCAGATCTCCTTTCCAGTGTCACGAGCAAGGCATTTTGCTTTGTTTTGTTTAGTAAGAACCAGAATTCTATTTGCATCAAGTAATTCAATACTAACTAAACCTTCACTGTATTGCTTTTCCCATTTCATTTGCATAAGGTCTTTACTTAGAACGTAAAGCTTGTTTGAACTTATCAGATATAAATTTTTATAATCGAAATAAGGTTTTTGTATCAGAGCTGTATCAAATGAACTTTCAGCAGTTTTTTCCAAGTCAATTATTTGTTTTTGAAAGATTTCGATATCATAAGATAGGTTAAGTATCTCATTTAATACTTCATGAGATTGCTTTTCAATATCCAACATTTTTTGCATTAACTCATTCTTTAGGAAATCGCTATTTCTTTGTTTTTGAATGTATTGCTGCTCAGCCAGCCAATTCTTCCCATAAAAAACATATGCTACTGTCATCAATATAATTAACGCCATAATTAAGGCGATTATTCTTTTTTTTGTTTTTCTAGTCATCTAACTCCACCACTTAATGAAACTTCTATAAAATACTCTTGTAAGAGTTGGTAAATGCATCAGCATATTTGTGTATGAAGCATTCGCAAGAGGGCAATAGCATTCCTTATTTTTAATTGATGTTCTCTCTTTTTTCATTTTTCTAGAGAACCATATCTTCTTGAAGTTATAATCGTTTTCTCGCAGATTTCCCATTGATTCTGCCTTTATGCAACACGACCAAACTTCACCATCCGGAGAGATCTGTGCAGATGTAACACCAGCATAACATGGTATAACCTGTGTTTTATCTCGTAAGATCTTCTTAACTAAATTATAGTACTCAATTCTAAATGATTGTGTGATCTTGTTCATCCCTTTAAACTTACCATTCTTAATACGATGTATTAAATAATCTATTGCTGTACAATAAGATATGATGTCTGGCGTAATATCACTTTCCATAGTATCAAGCTCTATTCGTTGCTCAGCAATTTCTGTAATATAAGAATCTGGTTGAAGTTGCATCAGTTCATTAGCTATCCCGGAAAATCCAGAAACATTAAGTTTAGAAATCACAGTGTGGATTCCAATTGCAAGATTATCAATATTTAACGCTTTGAGTTTTTTAAATGTGTTGATAACCTTAACATAATTACCTGGTACTCCACGAATTTCATCATGTTTTTCTGCAATGTTATCAATAGATAGATTCACGATAATTTGGCTATTTGAACAGATTTCAGTAATAAGTTTAACATTTTTGACTATTGTGTTTGTCAATAATCCGTTTGAAGGAATATTAATGATTTTGGGTTTAGAATATTTGTATAACTCTAAACAGATCTCAACGATATCTTTACGTAGAAAAGGTTCTCCACCACTTAGTGTTAGCCAATACGGAGATTTTCCGAGTTTCTTAAAAATTTGCTTATATTCACTAATCGTAAGATTATCAGATTTCTTCTTCCATACATTACAGGTTTTGCAATGCGAATTGCATGTATACAATAAACTAATTGTATAATTCATTGGCATAATGCGTGGAAAACCGAATATTCGGAAAAATTTGTATACAAAGATCCTAGGTATAAGCTCCAGCATTATTGTTTAATTTCCTTATCCAATTTTTTTGTGGAATTTGCAATATCCCACTTAAAAGGATTTTTCTTGCGAACTTTATAATCATACCAACCTAAAAATCGGCTGTACATCTCTACTACAGCAGTTCCAAATAGGAAGAATATCTTTTCTTTGTCTTTCTTTAATTCTTTAATTGCAAGGTTCAATAAAAGTCCTTTATTTTGGGAAGATACAGAGTAATCACTATTCTCCATCAACCAGAGGTGTCCTGTTTCTATTCGTCTTCTTTGGCTTATAAAATCAGATAGATATTCTGGTCCTTTATTAAAAACGATAGCATCAGGAATATATTTTAGATCTAAATGAAACTCTTTCATAATAGCTTCAATGCTCGCTTCATCAACTGCACTTTCCGGTGGAATCGCATCGAAGATCTTTCTGAATGCAACCATCTCACCCAGTTTTGGAGATATTAAAGCCATCTCATGATGTAAATTCCAAAGCAAGTTAACGCTATAGCCAATAAATGTTCGTGGATCGTTCTCTGGTGTTGGTCTGCCACCTGTCATCCCTATCTTTTCGTCCAAGAAAGGCAGTATCATTTTCTCTACAGTATCTTCTGCTGGAATTGTATCGCCGCTCTCAATAATCAGAAGATCGGATGTTGATGTTTTAATGAATCTATTAATTGCAGAAGATTTACCACCTCTTTCAGCTTCTGTGATTAATTTAATATTATTGTGCTCTTTTTCAAAATCTCTTACAATGTCATCAGTTCCATCTGTGCAAGCACTAGAAACAACAATGATCTCCTCGATCTTAACTTTATCAGCTTTCTGATCTAGCAAAGCATTAAGGAGCTTCCCAATATTGGCAGCTTCGTTATATACAATTACGCCAACACTGCATAAAAGTTTATTATTCATGTTTCTACATCTCTTTTGCTATAGCGTTTAACACACCATTTATAAATTTTCCAGAACTTTCGGAACAATATTTTTTTGAGATCTCAATAGCCTCATTCATGATTATTGGTGGTGCTGTATCTGTGTAGATCATTTCATAAACAGCTACTCGCATTACGCTAACATCCAGTTTTGCAATACGTTCAAAAGACCAATTAGTTGAATGAGATTTAATTTTATCATCTATGTTATCTATATGAAGAAGTACGTTACGCACAAGATCTGAGGCAAATTCGAATATTTGATTATCTGGTAAGATCTCTTTGTCAGCTGCAATTCCTTCAAGAATTTTCATTGCTCCATCTTCTGGCAATAATCTTATATCATTATCTAAAAATTCTACTGAATAAAGGGTTTGTACAGCTACCTCTCTGCCTTTTCTTCGCATTCCCATATTTAATCTCCATAACATTAAAATTTGATAAATGGCATTAAAAATCTGACTACTTATAAAGCAAGATTTTTTTGATTTAATAAATTAATAATAATAATATAATATATAATTTGCAAAATATGAAGTGAACGAACACTCTAGAAACAATTTTGATTGTAATTTTATTTGACATTTCTAGTTATCAATAATAAAAAAACAAAGTAAAAATTATGGGAGGATAAATGGGTAATAACATTAAGAAAAAAATATTTGTATTAGATACAAATGTACTCATCCACAATCCGCGTGCAATGTTCACTTTTGAAGAAAACACAGTAGTAATCCCTATAACTGTAATTGAAGAAGTAGATAATTTTAAAAAGGGCGTTGATGAAAAAGGCAGAAATGCTCGTCAAATAGGACGTTACCTCGATGAACTGAGGGAAAAAGGTAGTTTAAGAGACGGTGTTAAAACAGAGAAAGGTGGAATCATAAAGGTTGTACTTAGTAGAAAAGTTTCTGATACTGCAAAAGATGTTCTAATTATTGATACAAATGATAATCTAATAATTGGAACTGCATTATATCTTCACAAAAAAGAGCCAGAAAAAGAAGTAACATTAGTTTCTAAAGATGCTAATGTACGTATAAAAGCAGATGCAGTTGGCATTAAAGCCGCAAATTTTGAAACTGATAAGATAAACTTTTCTGAACTATATATGGGATATTTAAAGCTCATTGTTGATGATGAAACAATTAAGAAATTCCAAAAAGAAGAATTTATGAGTAATGATTTTGGAGAGATATATCCCAATCAATTTGTGATGTTCTGCAAGGATGAAGAAGATGAAGAAGGCACTGTAGCAAGGTATTCGGTTACTAATAATGCTATATACCCTCTAAAATATTATACCGGACAGGAACTTTTTGGCATTAAAGCCAGAAATATTGAGCAGGTTATGTCTTTTGATCTGCTTTTGGATCCGGAAGTTAAGCTTGTAAGTTTGGTTGGAAAAGCCGGAACAGGTAAGACACTTATTGCCCTTGCAGCCGGACTTGATCAAGTTGTGGAGCAAAATAATTATAAGCGTCTTATAGTCTCTCGTCCTGTTTCTCCTCTTGGAAAGGATATTGGCTATCTACCAGGATCAAAATCGGATAAATTTAATCCTTGGATGCAGCCGATCTTTGATAATATGGAGATCTTGCTTTCTAATAGGAATGAGAAAGAGGATAATGAGAATGGCAAAATATTTGGGAAGAAACAGCCTGTTCTTGAGGATTATCTGGATTTTGGATTTATCGAACTGGAGCCTCTTACCTACATTCGTGGGCGTAGTCTTCCGGACCAATTTATTATTGTTGATGAAGCTCAAAACCTAACTCCTCACGAAATGAAAACCATTATTACTAGAGCAGGTGAAGGAACAAAGATCGTGCTTACAGGTGATCCATATCAAATTGATATTCCATATTTAGATTCTGAAAGTAATGGACTAAGCATAGCTGTAGAGAAGCTGAAGAAGGAAGAGATAGTTGGGCACATAACACTTACAAAAGGTGAGCGTTCTATGCTGGCAGATCTGGCTGCTAAATTCTTTTAATCATAAGGACATATATGAAAAACGATAGAAGTTGGACAGAGATCGATCTAACAAATTTTGAAAATAACTTAACTGAGTTAAAGAGGTTTTTCTCACCACAAAAAGATTTCATGCAAATCGTAAAAGCTGATGCTTATGGACATGGAGCTTTTCAAATAGCAAAAAAAGCAATTGATTGCGGTGCTGTTTGCTTGGGTGTTGCCAATGTACAGGAAGGCCTTTTACTGCGATATCAAGGTATTACCGTTCCAATAGTAATTCTTTCACCATCTTTAGATAATGAAATTAAACAGATCTTAGAAAGCGATCTAACTCCGACCATCTCAACAACAGATTTTGCAGAGAAGCTAAATAAAAGTGGGAAGTGCAAGATCCACATAAACATCGATACAGGCATGGGTAGAAGCGGATTTCATTATGAAGAATCACTAGAAAATATTAATGAGATAAGAGAATTTAGTAATCTAGAAATAGATGGGATATTCTCGCATTTCTCTTCTGCAGAAGATGATGCAGAATTCACAAAATTACAATCAGACAGATTTGAGCAAATCATTTCTAAACTTGATTTTAAACCAAGATTCGTACATATTTCAAATAGCAGTGGAGTTATCACATTCCAAAATAAATATACAAATTTAGTCCGACTTGGATTACTCTCGTATGGAGTATCTTCCCATAAAAGGCTAAAAGACAAAATTAAATTGAAACCGGTCATGACCTTTAAATCTCGCATTTCCCAGATCAAGAGCGCAAAAAAGGGTGGTTCGATTGGCTATAATAGAACCTATATGGCAACTGAGGATATGAATTACGCAATCCTGCCGATTGGTTATGCAGACGGCTATGACTTCTTGCTTTCCAACAAAGGTAAGGTTGTATTGCAAAACCATGTTTGTAATATTGTGGGAAAAGTAAGTATGGATATGACGGCAATTGATGTTACGGCAGTTGAAGATGCCAGGGTTGGAGATGAAGTGATTCTGCTGGGTGATGAAAATATCACTGCAGAAAACCTAACTGCACTTTACGATGGTTTAAGTTACGAGCTACTTTCGCAAATTGGTAGAAGAGCAAAGAGATATTATAAACTTGGTGGCAAAATAATAGATTCTTCACCACTTTTACGCAGAGAATTTGTTCCAAAAGATCTTTCTGA
>CAXCCM010000066.1:0-8769 GCA_963981005.1 uncultured bacterium
AAGAAGTTGTTAAAGAAGCTTACATGAAAGCTGGGCGTCCCGATGCATTTGACCCAGATTCGGTTTTCTATCTTACAGATGACCAGTTTGGTTATGTTGCAGGGGTTGATGGTATTATTGTTCGTGAGAAACCAGCTGCTAACTTCTTTCTTGGTGCATTCTATGCTGAATCATTGATTCTGGCTGAAACTGGATTCTCCAGTGGAGCTATTCAAACAGCTGGAACGGCAATGCCAAGCCAATTGCCATTCTTTGTGGTAGCCTGCGACTATACACTTATTGGTGAGGAGCTGTTTGCAGCTTCTGCTTATCTATCAAAAGATCCGCATCAACTTGGAAGCCTTAAGGGTCAGGACTTTGGAAAGGCAATATTTATTGTAGTTCTAACAATTGGAATAATACTGGAAATTTCGGGTGTTCACTTCCTCAAAGATTTCTTAGCGTTACATTAAGGAGAAGAACATGAAAAGAAAGATACCATTATTAATAACATTCACTGTTGGAATTATTCTAATCATTTCAGAGTTCATTCCGCACAAACCATTTGGGCAATTATCGGGTGAACTGGAGATTTGGTTTTTAATAATTTCCGGTTTTGCAATACTATTAGGACAATTAAGTTTATTTAAAGTAAATATATTAAAGATTCAATATAAACAACGTGACTGGCAGTTTTATGTAATTACACTTATTAGTTTCGTAGTAATGGTCACACTCGGCTTTTTATGGGGAACCGGAAAGAGTGCCGGAATGTTAGGTCATGGAGAGATTATTACAAGTACCTTGGGGCATAAACCTTTCGATTATCTTTTTCATAATGTATATCAGCATTTACAAGCCACAATGTTCTCTCTTTTAGCTTTCTTCATTGCATCAGCAGCATACAGAGCTTTTATTGGAAGAACCGTAGAATCTAACCTTCTACTCACTTCTGCTGTACTTGTTATGCTTGGAAATACAACATTTGGAAGTCTCCTAACTGGCTGGTTACCAGAATCATTAAACTTCCTTCATCTTCCAAAAGTATCTGAGTTTATTATGACATTTCCAACTACAGCCGGGCAACGTGCAATTATGATAGGTGCAGGTTTAGGAATTATTGGAAGTTCTTTGAGGATAATACTGGGAATTGAAAGATCATATCTGGGAGGTGAATAATGAGGAAAACTAAACAGATAGACAGACGCTGGTTGTTCCTACTAATATTCTTTGGTGTTGCACTTCCTCTCATTTTCACAATAGGACTTCCCTTAGAAACCACAAAGAATGTGCATATGGTATACGACCTTATTGATGGTATGCCAAAAGGATCTAGGGCTCTTCTATCATTTGATTATGATCCTGCCAGTATGCCGGAATTACACCCAATGGCAAAAGCAGTTGTTAAGCATTGCTTCGATAAAGAAATAAATATCATCTTTACTGCAATGTGGCCAATGGGAGTACAAATGGCAGATGATATCATTGAACAACTAAAAGATGATTATCCTGATTTGAAATATGGTGAAGATTATGTGAATCTTGGTTTCAAAGCAGGAGGGATGATTACAATACAATCGATGGGAAAAAACTTCCGCGAGGTTTTTCCAAAAGATATGAATGGAAGCAGCATTGATGAACTTCCAATTATGGAGGGAATAAATAATTTCAGTAACATCGGATTTGTTTTCTCGCTTTCTGCAGGAGCTCCTGGAATAAAAGAGTGGGTACAAATTGCACACGATGCTTACGGCAGACCGACTTCCGGTGGATGTACCGGAGTAAGCGCACCTGCTATGCTTCCCTACATAAATGAACAGAAACAGCTTACGGGATTATTGGCAGGATTGAAAGCAGCAGCGGAGTATGAAACTTTAATTAAAACTCCCGGATCTGCAACAAAAGGTATGGATGCTCAATCTATTGCGCATTTAATTATAATCATCTTCATCGCAATAGGTAATATTAACTATTGGCGAGATAGGAAAGCTTTGAAAAAGGGAGGTAAGTAATGGAACAGTTTTTTGCAACATTAGGTATTTGGCTGGGTGCACTTTTTACATTTGCTATCTTCAGCTTCCTATATAAAGACAACCCTTTTTATAAAACAGCAGAACAGATTTTCGTAGGACTATCAGCTGGTTATTGGTTCGTTTATACAGTATTCTCTATACTTATTCCAAACCTTTACGACCCCTTAACACAAGATTTCAGTGCAAACTGGATTAAGATCATTCCTGCAATTTTAGGAATAATGATGCTCATGCGTTTAATACCTAAAACTGAGTGGGTAAGTAGATTCCCTATATCGGTGGTAATTGGAACAACCTCAGGTGTATTTTTTCTTCGTTATTTAAAATCTGATGTACTAAATCAGTTAACTGCAACAATGATAAATCCCTTTATTGGAGAAAATTGGGTTGTGATTGTTGGTCAAATTCTTTTAATAGTTGGAACAATCACCGGAGTCATTTATTTCTATTTTAGTAAGAAACATACTGGTGCTTTAGGAGTTTCTGCAAAAATTGGAATTTATTTTCTGATGGTAAGTTTTGGTGCTGCTTTTGGTTACACTGCAATGGCTCGTATTTCGCTCCTAATTGGAAGATTACAATTTCTTCTGGGAGATTGGCTTGGTATAATCCAACCATAATATATTTTTTTTGAGAGGATAATTTTGAAGAGATCATTATTTATTGCATTATTAATTGTTTTAACTATAAATATTTATAGTGTTACCAGATTAGACAATCTAAAGCTTGAACTGAATTCAGCTCATGGCTTAAAAAGAGTTTTGATATTAGATGAATTACAGAGATCGTATTGGAAAATTTATCCTCAGGCAAGTTTAGAATTTGGGATCAAAGCTCTAAGAACTTCATCCGACATAAAGAACAAGTTACAGCAAGCTCAGCAACTACAAAATATTGCTGAATCATATAAGTATTTAGATAATTATGATAAAGCAATTGAATTCATGAGTATGTCGTTAGATACAGCTAAAGAAATCAATAACCTTGATCTTCAAATTGCTGCATTTTATTATTTAGCAACATATCATAATTATATCGGGGAAAACGTTAAAGCCTTTAAATATGCTGTGCAAGCTTTAGATCTTAGTAAAGAGCATAAAAACCATCCTGGATTAGCAAAGTGCCATTTCATAATCGCAGAAATATATTATGCATTAGGAGATCTTAAAGGAGCATATCAGAATTTTGAGCAATCGTTAGTACAACACGAGAATTTTAATAATAAAAGCAGTTTTGCTTTAACTAATGAAAAATTAGGAGAAATAGACCTTCATAATAAAAATTTTCAATTTGCAGAACAGCATTATAAAACTGCCGCAGAGAATTATGATGCAATTGATAACCTTGAAAGCTTGGTTAGAACATATGAAGCTTTAGGCAGTATCTACAAAGAAACAGGGAAAAAAGAAAAAGCATATGAATATATACAAAAATTTGCAGATACAAATGAAAAATTGAATCAGGAGATAAATAATAATAAGATTCTTTTTAATTATGAATATTACAATATTATTGGCAATGAGGATAGAGCCTTAGCCTATTTTAAGCAATATACTGAGCAACAAGATTCATTAAAATCTGTTCTTGCCCAAGAACATGTTGAAACAATTATAAGCGATATTGAGATAAAACATGAACTGGAAAAAGCTGAAACTACTAAAGAGATAACTAAGATCACAAAAAAAGCAGTAGAACAAATTGAAGAAAAAGAACAAACTATAGAGCTACTCAAAGAAGAAAGTGATCAACAACAAAGAATTGCTAATTTAGAAAATGATGAAAAAAGAAGACAAATTGAAAATCTAAAAGAAGAGAGAGAAGATAATAACAGAAAAATAATTCAACAGGAAAAAGAGAAAAGAACAACACGTCTATTCATGATTGCAATTGTAATTGTTGCCATATTAGTACTAGTTATTGCAATTGTTTTCATTAGTAAATTCAGGATGAAACAAAAACATACTATCGAGCTTGAAAAAATTGCAAAAACTGATCCACTAACGCAACTACCCAACAGACGCGCAGTATTAGAGAATATCGATTACGAGATAATTAGATTCAGAAGAAATGCGGAACCATTTACACTTGTTATTAGTGATATTGATGATTTTAAAAAAGTTAATGATACATACGGTCATGATGCTGGTGACAAGGTTCTTGTTTCACTCTCTAAACTTATGACTAAAACAATAAGAAAACAAGATATTTGTGCACGTTGGGGTGGAGAAGAATTTCTATTTTTATTACCAGGTACAGATCACAAAGGTGGAGAGATAATATCAGAAAAGATAAGAGAAAAAATTGAAAGTAGTGCAATAAAATATGAGGATGACTCATTACAAATAACCATGACTTTTGGATTGTGTACTTTTTCTGATGAATTAACAATTGATGAATGCATTACACGAGCAGATAAAGCTTTATACGAAGGAAAAAGAATTGGGAAAAATAATATAGTCCAATATTATAAACTAAAATAACTTATGGAGCTCAAATAAATATGAAAGTTTTTAGCGTAGCTGGATATCACCATACTGGCAAAACTACAGTTACAGTAGAACTAATAAAAAATCTTAAAGAGCGAGGGTTTACAGTCACCTCTATTAAGGATATCCATAACGAAAATTTCACAATGGAAAAAGAGGGTAGTAATAGTTGGAAACATGCACGGGCTAGTGGTGATACCGTAATTGCCAGAGGGATTTCTGAAACATATCAAATTTGGAATAGACAGCTCTCTTTGAACGAAATGCTTTCAAATCTTAAAAGTGATTTTGTAGTTGTTGAAGGAATGAAAAACGTTGCTCTTCCCCGCATCATTTGTGCAAAAGATGAAGAACAGCTAGAAGAGCTTATCGATGGTACTGTATTTGCAATTTCTGGAATTTATGCTAATGATCATGATAAATATAAAGATCTTAAAACGTTTAATTCTAAAAACCAAATGAAAGAACTTACAGATCTGGTAATTGAGAAAGTATTTCATGTACTTCCACTTCCTAACCTTGAATGTTGTAGAGAGTGTGGAATGAATTGCAGGGAAATGGTTTCTGGCATTTTAGCAGGACGAAATTCTCGTGAAGATTGCAAAACAGATAGAAATCTTGATATTGAAATCGAGATAGGTGGCAAAGATCTAAATATTGTTCCTTATGTTCAAAAGACATTAAGGGATGTTATAAAGGCCTATGTAAAGAATTTAAAAGGCTATCAAGATGGTGATAGCATAGATATAAAGATTCGAGATTGATCATGAAAGCAGAAATAGTTATTAATAAAGAAAAAAAACAAGTTATTAAAATATGCGATTCACCAAAAATGTTTAAGAAAGAAATGTATATTTATAAAAAGAGACTTCCTTTTACACCTAAACTTATTGATAATGACGGTAAAAATACATTGATGCTAGAGTATATTGAGGGTACTCCTGTAATGGATCTTGCACAACCCAATTTCGCAAAGATCACTGAATTGTTTATTAACCTGCATTCACTTGAATCTAAAAATGGTAAGTGTATCTGCCATTACGATAACAATCCTAAAAATTATCTTTTTGCAGAAGGGAAATACTATATGCTTGATTTTAGTGAGTGGGTATACGATTATCCGGAAACTGATCTAATACATTTCCTTTTATTTTGGGCATCAGCTTATAACTCTGTAAAGTTCAAACATGTTTTTGAACAAGTTATCAGCACTTATAAAGCAAAAAGAATGATAAATCCATTGGAGTGGGAATTGATGATTCCCGAGATAATATTAAGGTTTGATTCTCGTAGAATAGAATTCGGTAAAAAACAAACTCATCCTGATATTGCTGAAAATAGAGAAATTCTTCGAGATATAATTTAATCTACTTCAAAGAGGTATGTTGTTGTTTCCCCAATATTTAGTTCAATCGTATCTTCTATATAATCATTTTGTTCAAAACCAATATTATATGCTATTTTGATATAGTCATAATCTGCTGAGACAGATATTGTTGGACTTAACTCCTCAGAAAAAACACTAAAAGGAAATCCAAGAGCATATTCCCAATCCCCATCTTCTTTTTTAAGCTGTACATCAGTTATCGGGTATATTGAAGGATTGCTTATTTGAATACCTGCCCGATCTAATTCTACATGATACGATCTATCTTTTCCAGGTTTCATCTTCATATGAAAATCTTTATGTTCAAGATAAATTTGACCATAAATAATAATAGGAACTTCTTTTGTTTCTCCAAATAAAATAAAGGAATTAAGATAACATGTTTCTACTGCAGGAGGATCGGTCGGAAAAAGCTGATGGATTGTGCTTCCAAGAATAATTTGAATTGATTGTCCGGTATCATTATAAATAGTAAGATCCGATTGCCTTGCACATGCTCCTAAACCAATTATTACTACTAGCAGAATTAATATTTTTCTCAAAATTTTCCTCCTTATACGATACAATCTCTAAGAGAGCTAGTATTGCAAATATGTAAAGAAAAAAGTTATTCTTGACATAAGTTTTAAACCTCCAAAATTCAAACAGTGAAAAGTTTAATAAGACGATTGGAGAAATGATGATGAAAATATTCGTTGGTAATATGACCCGTGATGTAGGGAAAGAAACCTTGATGTCATTATTTTCAGATTATGGATATGTTAAATCTGTTAATATCCTCATCGATAGAATTAATGGAGAATGGAAAGCTTTTGCGTTTGTAGATATGCCAAATGAGAGTGAAGCATGGGATGCAATTTCAGCACTTGATAATAAGGAACATTTCGGGCTTGTACTTAGCGTACATCAAGCACGTTTTAGAAATAATGATAGAAGAATAACAAACAGATACGGAGGAAGACGTCAATCGGATCTTCCTGAAGTAAAAAATTAATAAATATATAATTAAGAGGTTAAATGCAGATCTTTATTGGAAATATTTGTAAAAGTATAGATTCACATCAACTAAGAGAAAGATTGGAAAAATTTGGAGAGGTTGAATCATTAAAGATTGAGGATGAAATGGCTTATGCCGAGATGCCTTATGAAAAAGAAGCAGAAATAGCAATTTTGCAGCTCGATAAATCTGATCTTGAGGGTTTTAGGTTAAGTGTTCATACAGCAAGATATGGTTCTACTGACAGAAGAAAAAGTGGTAGAATTGGCGGAAGACGATCGAAGGATCACAAAAACTATACTAGGATGTTCTCACGGAAAGACCTACTCATATAATTTTATAAACAAAAAAAGGCACCAAATGGTGCCTTTTTCTTTACTCAAATTAATTTATTTTGCTATTTCTCTACCTGCATTCATAGCATTTAAGTTTGCCTCTACTATCTTATCACCTTTTCTTCCAAATATTGCTCTAATACCAGCTTCTAATTTTTCATAGGGCATATCCAGAAACTTTGATGCTGCACCTAAAACTACCATATTCATAGAACGAGGTGAACCAATATCTTTCGCAGTTTTATCTGCATCTAATGCAATATGATGTTTAAATGCTTTTATTGTTTGCATTAATTCATCATAATTTGGATAGTTTGGAATATTTACATATGCGTTAGTATTTGTTATAAGCCATCCATTCTTAGATAAATATGGCAAATATCGTAAAGCTTCCATTGGTTCAACGCTAATAATAAGATCTGCTCCCCCATTAGGAATAAGATCCGAATGGATAGGTTTATCTGAGATTCTAAGGTGAGATTGCACATCTCCTCCTCGTTGACTCATTCCGTGAACTTCTGCTTGCTTTAAATGGAGATTACTTTCGATAGCTGCAGTACCAATAATCGCAGCAATAGATAAGATCCCCTGACCGCCAACACCTGCTAGAATTATATCTTTTTTCATTATAAGCTCCTATTTATTTTTTCTTTTTTGTAAAAACATGTATACAAGGTCTTCTTGGAATAACAACTGAAACGCCATTATATGCAATTTCTTCTTTGAATACTTTCACATTATTTTCATGATATGCTGAGAGTGGATTGATAACTTTAATGTGTTCTTTCTCAACACCTAAACCTTCACAGATCTGCTCAATTCTTCCATTTACTTGAGAATCCTGCATACCTGTCATTGCGGTTATATCGTTATCTAAAATAACAATAACAACATTTGCTTTCTGTGTTACCGCATCTAAAAGTCCCGTAATACCTGAATGACCAAAAGTAGAATCGCCAATTGTAGCTACAGCCGGAAAGAATCCAGCATCAGCAGCACCGATTGCCATTGTAATAGAAGCACCCATGTCAACACAAGTATCAATTGCATTATGTGGTGATAAATAACCTAAAGTGTAACATCCAATATCAGAGAAGACATGACCTTTTCCATATTCTTTAAGCGCTTCAGTTAGTGCTTTATAGGAATCAGTGTGGGGACATCCAAGACAAAGTGCAGGAGGTCTGCCAGCTACAACTTCAGGTATATCTTTACTTTCAAGTTCAGGAAGCCCAAGAGCTTTTCTAACTTTTTTAGGATTCAATTCTCCATCTCTATCTAAAGTTCCATCTAAACGCCCATGAATTTTGGGATTTCCCAAAAATCCTTTTAGCATCTCTTCAACCAACGGCATCCCCTCTTCTAAAATAAGAATTTCATCACATTCATCAAAGATCTTATTTATTTGCTTTCTTGGAAGCGGATATTGGCCGATCTTTAAAATTGGATAATTACATTCATCATAATTTTCTAATAAATAGTTATAAGCTAATCCACAAGCAATTATACCCACACTTTTATCAGAACCTTCTATGTATTTATTAAATGGTGA
>CAXCCM010000067.1:0-8646 GCA_963981005.1 uncultured bacterium
ACTGACATTAAACTTGGCGATACTGTGGTTACCGAAGAAAAAAGTAGTTATATCGGTTTATCGGATAAAACAACTGATGAAAATCCATTTGGTTTGCCCTTAGATGGTCTTCATGTTATTGGAACGGAACGTCATGAAAGTCGTAGAATAGACAGACAGCTCAGAGGTAGAAGTGGACGACAGGGTGATCCGGGAACTTCACGCTTTTATCTTTCTCTAGAAGATGATCTGATGCGTCTTTTTGGTTCAGATAAAATTGGACCGATGATGGTGAGGATGGGTCTTAAAAAAGGTGAAGCAATTATACATCCTTGGATGACAAAAGCTGTTGGAAAGGCACAAAAGAGAGTAGAATCGTACAACTTTGAGAGTAGAAAACAATTAATTAAATACGATGAAGTTATGAATCAACAGCGTAATGTGATATATAGCTACCGCAGGAATGTTCTTAAAGGATATGATCTGAAATTTGAGATCATTGAAATGATAAAGGATACAATTGCTGAAATTGTAGATAGTATAATTGTAAATGAGAACTATGCTGAAGATTGGAATATTTCTGAGATACTGGACTGGATACGTTCCAACATGAATGTAATTTTGTATGAGCAAAATATTGTAACTGATGGCATGCGATATGAAACTTTGCTAGAGAATTTGTATGAAGGTGTTCTGGATGCATACCAGAAGAGGGAAGATGACCTGACATCGGAGCAGTTACGTGAGATTGAGAGGCGTGTACTTCTTGGTGTGGTTGATGAATTGTGGCGTGATCATCTTCATGAGATGGATCTTTTGAAGGACGGAATAGGTTTGAGGGCTTATGGACAGAAGGATCCGTTGATCGAATATAAGAAGGAATCATTCAATTTGTTCCAAACTTTAGTTTCTAATATAAATATGGCTGTTACAAAAAAAGTCTTTACAACTTATATTATTGCGCCAGAAAAGATACAAGATTTTTTAGAAATGGCTAAACAGCGCCATGAATCAAGCTCTGCATTTGATGTTCCGCAACCAAAAGAACCAAATGTGACTACAAATGCAACAGAAAAACAGAAACTTCAACCACGTTCAGTTGGAGAAAAAATTGGTAGGAATGATCCATGCCCTTGCGGGAGTGGGAAAAAATATAAAAAATGTTGTGGTAAGATAAATTAGACCGGAACAGATAATAAATAGGAAGGAAAATGTCGGAAATTGAAACAAAAGATATCTTTAAGTCGGTTCTTGCTGGTAAACCAGCTAGAAAAGAGCTTAAAAAACTTGGACTCTCTGAAGATGAATTAAATGATTTAATGGATTCCCTAATTGTACAGCCGGGATCTAAAAATTACAATAGAATTCTAGGTGAAGAAGAGCGCAAAATTATTACAACAGATGCATTTGGCTACTTGATACATCTGCTTAAACTAGGTTCTATAAATAAAGAAATCTTAGAAAAAGTCATCACTCTTTCTATTCAGCTAAATGGTTTTTTAAAGAAGAAAATTACACGAGATATGGTTGATAATATTGTAAATTACATCATTTTCTCTGGAATTGAAGATGTATCTGTAAGAGATTTACTAGATCTTTTCTTTATTCAGGAAAATGAAATAAACTTTGATGAAGAGATAAACTAAAATGGGAAAAAAATTAATAATCGTCGAATCACCCGCTAAAGCTAAGACAATTGGAAAATTCTTGCAGAATAAATTTATCATAAAGGCATCAAATGGTCATATTCGTGATCTCCCAAAAAGAAATTTTGGTGTGGATCCCAGCGATGATTTTAAAGCAAAATATGTTGTAGACCCAGCCAAGAAGAAAATCATTAAAGAACTTAAACTTGCAGCAAAGGAAGCGGATAGCATATATCTAGCATCAGATCATGACCGTGAGGGAGAGGCAATAGCCTGGCATCTTACAGAAGTTCTAAAAAAAGAGATCAAAGATAAGGATGTTCATAGAATAATTTTTAATGAAATCACAAAAACTGCAATAACAGAAGCTGTAAAAAATCCGGGTGAATTAGATATTAACAAAGTTAACTCTCAGCAAGCCAGAAGGATCTTAGATAGAATTGTAGGCTATAATGTTAGTCCTGTATTATGGAAGATCGTAACAAAGAACTTAAGTGCCGGAAGAGTTCAATCGGTTGCACTTAGAATAATTTGTGAACGGGAAGAAGTGATAAGTAAGTTTGAACCAGTTGAATCTTGGAATGTGTATGCAATATTGTTTAAAGATAAACTTCCTGAATTTAAAGCAACGCTAAAAAAATGGAAAGATAAGAAACCGAATTTTAAAACTGAGGTAGAAGCAAAGGTTCTTCTTGATACAATTAAAACAGATAAATATATAATAGAATCTATAAAAAAAGCTGTTAGAACTATAAATCCAGGACCACCTTATATTACAAGTACATTACAGCAGGACGCAGCGCGAATATTTAATTTCTCAGCTAAAAAAACAATGATGGTTGCACAGCAACTTTATGAAGGTATTGAACTTTCTCAAGGCTCTGTAGGCCTTATTACTTACATGCGTACAGACTCTTTAAGGGTATCACAAGAAGCAATAACGAATTCAAGAAAATTGATCTCAGAACGGTATGGTGAGAAAAGTTTAAATCCAAAACCTCGTTATTTCAAAAATAAAAATTCAGCTCAGGATGCTCATGAAGCTATAAGAACAACTAATTGTTCCAATACACCGGAAAGTATAAAATCATATCTTACAAAAGATCAACTTAATTTATATACAATAATCTGGCAAAAGTTTATAGCAACTCAGATGTTACCAGTTAAAATGAATAATAAGGAACTTGTAATTACAATTGGCGATGCAACTTTCTCTGCTAATGGAAGCTCAATCGAGAATAAAGGATTTCTGGTTGCCTTCCCACATACAAAAGTTATCTTAGGTGAGAAAATAGATAATGGTTATGTAAAAGATGACATTCTTAAATCTAAAGAGACATCTTCAAAACAGAGTTTTACCAAACCACCATCAAGATATACAGAAGCTCTTCTAATTAAAGAGCTAGAATCAAAAGGGATTGGTAGGCCATCTACCTATGCTGCAATCACTAATACAATTAGATCAAGAAATTACGTAATACTAAAAGCTAAGAGATTTCATCCAACAGAATTGGGTTTGACCGTAAATAAACTTCTAGTAGCAAGTTTTCATGAATTTTTTAATGTGGAATTTACTGCGGCAATGGAAGATAGCCTAGACAAGGTGATGTACGGTGAAGTTGAATGGCATAATCTTCTTAAGCAATATTATGAATCATTAAATGTCTTGATATCTGAAGTAGATTTTAAAGAAGCAAAAAAGAGCGCAATAGAAGAAACAGATCTAAAATGTGAAAAATGTGGAAGTATGATGGTTATAAAATGGGGTAGGAACGGTCAGTTTTTAGCATGCTCAAATTTCCCTGAATGTAAGAATATAAAGAATTTTACAAGAAATGAAAATGGAGTTGTTGAAATTCTAAAGCCGAAGACTCTCGACAAAAAGTGTCCTAAATGTGAATCTGATCTTATTTTGAAAGAAGGTAAATTCGGTAAATTTATTGCCTGTTCTAACTTTCCAAAATGTAAACATACAGAACCTTATACAATTGGTATAAAGTGTCCTGATTGTGAAGATGGACAAATTACAGAAAAGAAGAACAGTAAAGGCAGATTCTTCTATTCATGTTCCAATTATCCAGATTGTAAATTTATAACTAATAATAAACCTGTAGCAATTTCGTGTCCAGAATGCGGAAACCATTACTTAGAAGAGAAGAAAACAAAGGATAAGGGTGAATTTAAAGAATGCCCAAAATGTAAAAATGTAGTCTATTAAGCAGGATTAATGTATTTTTCAGAAAGTTTAGGTAGCAGTATTCAGAATATTTTCACACATAAGATGCGATCTTTTCTTACTTTACTCGGAATTATAATTGGTGTTTTTGCGGTTGTAACTATGTTCTCTACAATTTATGGGATGAAAATATTGATTAATGAGCGCATGAAAGAGATGGGTTGGAATAACTCTGTTATTATCTATCCATCGGCAGGTGAACAAAATATTTCCAGCCACAGAAGATATCGTTTTAGAAGAATTCAACGTGAAGTAAAACCTTTAACCTTTGAAGATTATATGCACATTAAGAAAAATGTAGAATCAAAATATATTTATGGCCAAATTGAAACATGGCAAAAATATCTATTTAAAGATAAAGAGGAAAATCTAAATCTTAGAGCAACAAATAACGAGTTTTTCCTTAGTAAAACATATAACTTAAAATCTGGAAGACTTTTTAACTCTTTCGAGAACCTTAACTCATTAAAAGTATGTATTGTAGGTCATGGTTTTGTAGATAAATATTTTAAAGGGAAAGATCCTTTAGGTAATAAAATAAGTATTGGAAATCAACGCTACAAAGTTATTGGAATACTCGATAATGATAAACTTAACTCTAATGGGATGAATTTTAACAGTTGGCAAAGACAGCGTGATCTTGAAGCTGTTTATATCCCTCTTTCTACAGGGGCAAAATATCTAAAGTCAAATAATTCAATAGATTACATCTATCTTCAAGCAAATAGTGAGCAAGATTATCCTAACATGAAAAATACTGCGCGTCAAAGCTTGCTGGTAAATCATAATATGGGTCATGACTTCTCATTTAATAATATTGGTGCTTTAATGCTTAACATAACAAAAGAGATAAATGAAATGATGAAAAAGTGGAACATCACACTTTCTGCTATTGCATCAATTTCACTTATTGTGGGTGGAATTGGGCTTTTTAGTACATTACTTATTTCAATTAACGAAAGAATGAAGGAGATTGGAATTAGAAAGAGCATCGGTGCTACAGACCGCGATATCTTCCTACTATTTATTTTGGAAGCTATTACGCTCTCTCTTTTAGGTGCACTGGTTGGAATTTTACTCTCTACACTGCTGGTAAAAGTGATAACAGTTGCACTAAAATTTAGTTTTCCTGTTCCAATAGAAGGAATTTTACTTGGTTTAGCATTTTCATTATTTATAGGATTCGCTTCCGGTATATACCCAGCTTACAAAGCTTCTAAGATAGATCCGATCAAAGCAATTTATTACTTCGAATAAATATTAAACAATTGTTAATAGATTTGAAATAATTTGTTAGCGATTAAAATTATCCGATCAAAATCTCTTTCGGATTGAATAGTTCTACTCGATTCCTACCTTTGTTTTTCCCTTTATACAAGGCTGTATCAGCTTCCTTAATACATTCATCGATATCTTTTTCAATAGAATACTCACTTACTCCGAAGGTTATTGTAACAGGAATTATCTTATTATTATAAATAAATTCTTTTTGAGCAATCTTTCTTCTGATCTTTTCGGCAGCTACCTTCCCACCATTAATCAAGGTTTCAGGAAGTAGAAGAATAAATTCTTCACCACCCCATCTTCCTACAATATCTTGCTTCCTCAAGCCAGTGATAATGGTTTCAACAAGTTCTCTAAGAACATGATCTCCACACTCATGACCATATCTGTCATTAACGGCTTTAAAGTGGTCAATATCACCCATTACAAGACAAAAAGTTTTTTTGTTTCTTTCAAAACGCAGAGTTTCATATTCTATTTTCTCAAGAATGTCGCGTCTATTTGAAATGTTCGTTAGAGGATCTTTTCTTGAGATTTCTTCAAGTCTTACATTTGCTTTTTCAAGTTTCATATGATCTACTGTTTTTAAACGATATCGTGCAAATATAATAAATGCAATATTAAGAAAGATAATAAAACCTATCATAAAAGAGTTTCTAATTATGATTTGCTTTGTAATTTGTTTCTTACTGTTTTCCATATCTAATGAAGATATTTTTTCACACATATTTAAATATTCTTGAATAGAGATAGAGTAGTTTTCAATATCATTAGCTTCTTTATGTATCTTCGATTCTAATGAAAGTATATCAAAAAGTAATTCACTATTATCTAACTTTAATGCAATACTTTTTGCTTGTATACAGTAGTTTAATCTTTCTGAGATCTCTATAGAATCAGTTTGTGATGCAAGTTTAAAAAATATATTAGAACGCTCAATATCTGTTGCATCATCTAACGAAGAGCGTAAGAATTCGATGTTTTCTGCAGCGTAAATATTAATAAAGAAAAAGCAAAAGACTAATAGTAGAGCAAATATTTTTGTTTTTTCTTTCACAATCTATTTTATCCTGATTCAGCAGTTCTATCAACTCTATTAATTATTGGTTTTTCTTTTGGCTTTGTCATCACAACGCAATTTTTACCCTTTCTCTTGCCATTATATAACGCTTCATCAGCCATCTTTATGCATTTATCAATATTCATTGGTCTATCATAAACACTCACACCAAATGTCATTGTTAATTCCAATTTGATCTCATTAAATACATATGAAGTTGCTTCAATATCTTTACGTATTTTATTGGCTAGAGCTACACCACCTTCAATTTCTGTTTCTGGTAGAAGCATTAAGAATTCTTCACCACCCCAACGTCCGGTAAGGTCTTGCTGACGCACGGTAGATTTCATTTGTTTTGCTAATGATTCAAGAATAAAATCACCGCAGTCATGTCCATTATCATCATTAATATTTTTGAAATCATCAATATCTGCCATAACTAGAACAAATGATTTTCCATTTCTTCCAAAACGTTTTTGCTCATGAACCATTTTTTCTATCATATCTCTACGATTTGAAAGATGAGTTAATGGATCTGTTTTTGCAATCTGCTCAAGTTTTGCATAGGCAGCTTTAAGTTTTTTATTTGTCTTTATATTGCTAAAGGCAAGGTAGAAACCAACTATGGCAAAAATGAAAATAAATATAATTCCTGATATTAGAACAGTTTGAGTATATTTCTGTGTTTTAATTTGTGAAGCTCTATTTATTAGTTCAAGATCACGGATTTCTTTATTCTTCTGATAAGTATCGATCTTTTCCTGAATTTTTCCTTTTTCATATCCTGCAATTTTTAATTGTGCAACTCTATATTCTTTTTCTCTATTTAAAGATTCTATCTCCTGAATTCTCTGAGCTGCAATAAATTCTTTTTCCTGTCTTTCCTGTTCAAGTATCAAATGCTGCAATTCAAGATCCCGAATTTCTTTTTCTTTTTGAAGTAATTCAATCTTTCTTTTCCTCTGCTCTTCTTCATAAGTATACTGCATATCACTAATTTTCTGGGAACGTTCTGCACGAGCTATTGTATCTCTAATAGAAGTAAATAGTTTATAATACTCAAGAGCTTTTTCATCTTCCCCTCTAGAAGTATAAAATTCGGATATTTGTTTATATTCATTACGCATAAGAACACGAACATTTTCCTCTTCAAATCTTAATGCTCTTATAAAAAACTCAGAGGCTTTTTTATATTGCCCTGCTTTTTTATATTCTAAACCAATTCTATTTAGAGCAAGAGATACTTCACTTCGATTATTCATTATCTCATTTATCTTTAATGCTTTATTATAGAATTCAATTGATTTGGTATGATTTTTACTGGTGCTATAAACATCGGCAATTCTATAAATATCAAAGAGGATCAGCTCAACATCACCAATTATTTCACTAGTACTTAGTGCCATTTCTAATAAGCGAATAGTATTTTTGTAATCTTTAATAACTGCGTATGAATTAGCGCTGTGGTTATATGCTTCTCTTTCGTTAATTTCGTCTTTAAATTTTATTGCAAGCTCTGCAGCTTGTTCACTATAAATTATTGCTTGTTCTGGTGCTATGAATAGATATTCTTGTGAAAGTGCATTAAGAACTTTTATCTTTTCTTCTGCTACTACTATCTTTAATTTGGTCTCTAGGCTATCAATATGTGTAGATGTATTAAGAGAAACTGTAATTGTTATGAGCATTAATATAATGCAAAGAAACTTCATACAATTCCCCTCCTGTTCAAAATAAAATAAAATAAAATAAAATAAGAAAATAAATAAATAATATTATATATTAATAGATTTAATAATATGTAAACCTTTGGCAAGCTTTTTTTTATCAATAGCATAATTTAATCTGACCCATTGTTTTCCATTTGAGCCAAATAAACTTCCCGGCATAATTATTAATCCATTCTTTATCAGCTCATCTGCAAGTGTGATATCACTATTGTTCACTCTAAAAAAAAAATATGGGGAAGAAGTATTTTGCAGAATTGGTATATCAGGTAAAAATTGATTAAAAAAATCTTGGGTAACTTCTCTATTTGCAATGAGTTCCCTGCGTATCTCTCTCTGAGCATTCATTCCATCTTCAGATAAAGCAGTAATGGCAACTTCTTGTGAAATGTGTGGAGCACAAGTGCAAATATATTGGTGGGAAACAATAATCGGCTTAATTAGATCAGGATCATTAGATACTGTCCATCCAATTCGCCAACCGCTCATACAATGTGATTTAGATAGACCTGATATCACAATGATCTTTCCATTTTTTTCTAAGAAAGATACGGGTCTCTTTTCAGTATATAATTCACGATAGATCTCATCCACAATAATAAGAATGTTATTCTCTTCACATTTAGATATAATGAAGTCAACCTCTTCTTCTGTGAAGCATTTACCTGTAGGATTTGATGGATTGTTTAAGAGTAATATTTTTGTTTTGGATGT
>CAXCCM010000068.1:0-8642 GCA_963981005.1 uncultured bacterium
GAAATTATCCTTTTGTTTGCGGTAAGATAATTGTAAATGTTGAGCCATAATCAATTTTTGATTCAACTTCTATCTTGCCATTATATTTCTCAATTATACTTTTTGTGATTGCCAATCCTAACCCGAATCCTGTACCGGTTTTTCCAATTTTAGTAGAAAAATATGTCTCGAAAATCTTCTTTACATTATAATCAGGAATGCCTTCTCCAGTATCAGTAATTTCAATACACACCATGTTATCTTTCACAGAAGTTCTAACTGTCAGCTCTTTTTGCACAGTATCTTTCATTGCCTGAATTGCATTATTTATCATATTTGCAGTACACAGGCTCAGATCTCCATGTGAAGCAGTTACGCTTGGAAGATCTTCCAAGAGATCTGTTGTTAATGTTACGTAATGTTTGAAGAAGAGGTTATGTTTGCAAAAATCCAATTCTTGTTTGATCATCTCGTTTATATTTATTGGACGATCTATAGAAATATTACTTTGTTTAACTTTTGTTAATAATCCCTTAACTGTATGTGCAATATTTTTACCAGCTTCAATTATTCTATCTATATCACTATTATCTTTAATATCCTTTTTTAAAAGTTGAGCATAACCTAAAATTGTATTTAATGGAGAGTTTATGTTATGCACGATACCTTCAATTCTTTTACCTATATCAGCAAGTTTATTACTTTTTATCAATTCCAACTCAAGTGATTTTCTCGCTTCAGTATCCTGAATCTCTTTAGAAACATCAATCATACTACCGAAGAATTTTAAATTTTTATCATGTCTTACAGCTCTAATATTCAAAGTGAAATATTTTTGATTGTTATTTGGAAAGACTCTAAGGTTTGAGAGTGTAAGAGGAGAATCATATAATGTGGTAAATAATTTATTGTCTAATCCTAATAATGTACAAAAATTCTGATGGCTAAGTTGGTTTTCAGACATATCCATTATCTTTATAAAACTAGGGTTATACAAGATTACATCAAAATTCTGATTCAACCAGAAAATACCAGTATCTAGATTATCTGTAAGTTCTTTATATTCACGTAAAGTTTGTCCATGTCTAGAAAGGGCAATATTCATAGTATTAAAAGATGTGACCATGTCGCCCAAAACACCTGAGTATCTTTTCTCAATGGGCTCTAATTTTGAAGGGTTTTCAGATATGTCCTGCATGTTATTACTTATATTTCTAACAGGTACCAATATTGTTTTGCTGAACCAATTACCTAGCAAACTTATCATTACAAGAGTAACAGCCAACAAAATCAGAACAAAAATCAGAATACTTTGCTGCACAAACTGATTTACATACCTTTTGTAGGAAATTATAAATATCCCAGTTGGCTCATTTGTAAGGTCATAAAGTATTTTTATACCGGCTGCATCATCTATACTAAATTTTTTAATCATTTGTTCATGTTTATTTTCAGTCATAGATTCAATCAGGTTATTTATATCTGAAATATACTCAGTTAGATTACCGGGTATTGCATTTTCAGAAAGTGTTTCATCATATGCTACTAAGCTTATTTGAGAATTTGAGATGATGTTGAGGGTACTAATGTCAAAGTTCTCAATAATTATAAGAACTCCAAGAAGTTCCCTTACTTCTCCTAAATTGAAGATAGGGTTGTAAGTTATTTGGAAGAGTCTGCTCCCAAAGTTCCCAATAAAAATTCCTGAGTTCTCTTTTGCAATATCCTGATATATCTGAGCGAAATATTTATCTAAGAGTTCCCACTTCTCCCCAAAAATGTATTCACGATCCTTATTACAAATTATTAATTTATCAATATTCTCTGAAGGATAATTTTGCGTAAGATGTATTTCTAGTTGCTCTCTATCTCCATTCCTTAAAGCTTTTGTGATAACAATATCGTTTTCTAGATCTTGCAATAGAAGCTGTTTCTCCATTTCCATTTCTGTTCGAGCAATTTTCAACTCAGAAAGAGTTAAATTCATGTTCATATCTTCATATTGCCCAATTCCAAATCTGGCTAACTCCCACTCTATAAAAATGAGTATTAGAACAAGAAAAAATGTGATAACGAAAAATAATACAAATATCCTTTTTTCCAGTTCAGTTTTTTTATTTTTCAAAATTATTTCCTTTGCTTTTTTTATCTGTCTAATAATTCTCTTACTCTTGTGATAATCGAGCTATATGTAAAAGGTTTATGTAAAAAACTCACGTTAGAATTTGCTGCATTTTCTTCAACGAAATTATTGTCAACATTTCCAGAAATGAAAAGTGATTTAATCTCAGGTTGAATCTCCCTAAGTCTCTTTCCAAGCTCAGGTCCACTCATGTTTGGCATTGTAATATCGGATATTAATAAATTTATGTTTCCATCAAATTCTTTAAACTTCCGTAAACCTTCACTTCCATTTGACGCTTCAATAATTTTGTATCCCTGTTCAGTCAGAATTTCAGATAGAAAATCTCTAATGCTATCTTCATCATCAACCAACAAAATTGTTTCATTACCTTTTGGAAGCTCATCGATGCTTGTGACTTGAATCTCTTCTTCGGTGATCTCTGCAACTATTTGAGGGAGATAAATCTTGAATTCAGATCCCTTCCTTTCTTCTGATTCAACAATTATTGTACCTTCATTTTGTTTCACAATCCCAAAGACGGTAGAAAGTCCGAGCCCTGTACCTTTATCAATTTCCTTTGTTGTAAAAAATGGTTCAAATATTTTCTCACGGATTTCTTTACTCATTCCCATTCCGTTATCAATAACGGATATTGTTATATAATCAGTTGAAGCATCAAGATCATGCTGTTTATAGAATTTATTTGTAAATGATTCTTTAGTTGTAGAAATTTTGATCTTGCCGTAATCTTCTATTGCATCACGTGCATTTACTACAAGGTTTACAAGTACCTGCTCTAATTGGCTTTTATCAGCATAAATTATACATGAAGAACTTTGGAAAGATGTTTCTAAAGTAATTTCTTCTCCGATCAATCTCTTAAGCATTTTTTCAAGTTCGCTAATTGTTTTATTCAAATCAATATTGGTCTTTTCAGCAATCTGTTTTCTAGAAAAGCCAAGTAGTTGTTTTGTTAGTCTTGCAGCTCTTTCTCCACAATCTTTTATAACCTTGATATCATTATATGCTTCACTATTATCCTTCACTTTTTTAAGTGCAAGATCGGAATATCCATTAATTGCAGTTAATAAGTTATTGAAATCATGCGCTATACCACCTGCAAGTGTTCCAACAACTTCCATTTTTTGAGATTGAAATAATTGCTCCTGAACTACCTGTTTCTCATTTTCAGCTTGCTTGCGTTTAGTTATATCACGGGCAATAACCAAGAGAACTTGCTCTTCCTTAAATGTGATTTCACTTTTATGAAGTTCAACAACTATACTCTCACCACTCTTTTTAATATGAGTAAAAGCGGGTGACTCATTTGAATCCTTATTATTTAAATACGTAAATAGTTTTTCCACTTCTTCTTCAGGATATAATTTATATGTTGGCATTGACATCAACTCAAATTTTGAATATCCATATTTATTTAATACAACATCATTGCAATCCAAAAAGTTCTCACCATTTTCTGATAATATAAAAATGGGATCAGCAATACTATTAAAAAGCAGCCTATATTTTTTTTCACTTTGCCGTAGAGTTTTTTCCATATCATAACGATAAAATGCCATTTCGATAGTTGCATGAAGCTCATGTTCCTCAAAAGGTTTGATCAAATAACCAAATGGCTCTGTAACTTTCGCACTATTTAATATTGGTTCATTTGCATAGGCGGTTAAATAAATTATAGGAACGTTATGGCTATCCTTTATTTTACTGGCAGTTTCGATCCCGTTTATCTTTCCTGCTAACATAATATCCATCAAGATCAAGTCGGGATTCAACTCTTCATAACGTTCAAGTACTCTCTCTCCGTAAGAAATAATATCAATAACATCGTAATTAAACTGTATTAAAGTTCTTTTGATGTCTTCAGCAATGATTCTTTCATCTTCAACGATCAATAATCTTTTCTGTGCCATTATTTACCTACACTCTTTTAATATTATGTCCTAAATAAATTACATGTAACAAAAAGTAGAAAAAAAGTAAAAGTGGTCAATTTGTTTTTTATTAATGAAAAAGCCATCCGGCAAATGCCGGATGGCTTTAATGGTTGGGCCGAGAGGATTCGAACCCCTGAATGCATGGACCAAAACCATGTGACTTACCGCTTGTCGACGGCCCAACGAAATATATCTGGCGGAGAGGGAGGGATTCGAACCCTCGGTAAGATTTCTCCTACATACGCTTAGCAGGCGCACACCTTCAACCAACTCGGTCACCTCTCCACATCTATAATTCTGGCGGAGGATGAGGGACTCGAACCCCCAAGGGCTAAGCCCGGCGGTTTTCAAGACCGCTGTCTTACCAATTAGAGCTAATCCTCCTAAAAGAAGTTAACAAATAATTTTTGCGTTGTATTGATGTCAAATATTTTTTATTCTTTATTATGAGCTGGAAAGTACACATTACCCTAACCAACAAAATTAGCGAATTATCTATATCCAAATTCTTTCAAAGCATTTTGCTTCTTTCGCCAATTTGGTTTGATTTTTATCCAAAGATCTAATTTCACTCTTTTCTCTACGATTTTATGGATCTCCTTCTCTGCTGCAATTCGTAGCAATTTAATCTTCCTACCATCTTTTCCTATGACAATTGGTTTTTGTGATTTTTTTTCTAACCAGATATTTGCTGCAATTACAACTTTATTTGGAAAATCATGATATTGCTCAACTACAACAGTAGAAGCGTATGGGATCTCATCATCGAAATTAAGAAAAATCTGTTCGCGGATAGTTTCCTGCGCAAAAAATCTCATTGGTAGATCGGATATTTCATCTGTAGAATAAAAAGGAGGATTAATAGGAAGTAAGCTGGTAAGCTCTTCCAAAAATAAGTTTAGATTTGATGTTTTAAGAACAGAGATAGGAATTATCCTCTCAAAATCATATTCTTCTAATAACTTAAGTTTTTTTTCAGTAGTTGCTTGATCTGTAAGATCGATCTTATTTAACATCGCAATTTTTGGAACATTCAGTCGTTTTAAATTCTCACAGATCTGTTTATCATAATCTGTTGGAAATTTTTTTGCATCAGTCATAAAAATAATAATATCAGAATCTTTTAATGAATTATTAATATATTCAAGCATTTTATTATGAAGCTCATACCTGGCTTCAACAAACCCAGGTGTATCCATTAAAATTATTTGTCTGTCATCATCCGAAATTATACCTTTAATTTGCTGTCTAGTAGTTTGAGGTTTAGGTGATGTTATCGAGAGTTTTTCACCTAATAATTTATTCATTAAAGTTGATTTGCCAACATTTGGTTTTCCAACGATCGAGACAAATCCAGCGCGATAATTAATATTCATATGCCACCCTTAATTTTTACATATTTTATAGATGAGAATTTCTAAAATTATTTCATCTTTAAGGTTTAATGATTTTGCGTCTATATCCGCTTGAAGAAGTAATGAAAATATTTTTCTGATTGCTTTCTTAGAGTAATTCTTAGCAAATGTGATATAATCTTTTCTATATTTATAAAATACTTCATGAAGATAGCGGTTCTCAATCTCCGAATTGCTGAGATTCTTCTTTTGTAAGGCTTTTACACGCCATAGAGTTCTAAAAAAAGTGGAGAGCATAATAATTACGAAAACTGCTGATTCGTTATTTGAGATCATATTTTCTAATATTGTTAATGAACTTTTTAAATTTCGTTTTCCGATCTCATTCTGAAGGTCAAATACTTTATTTGTTCTAGATTTACCTACAGTCTCTTTTATGTCTTCAATTGTAATACTTCCCTTCCCTTTTGTATAGATTATCAGTTTTTCTAATTCATTAGCAGCTAATTGATAATCTAATTCAATACTTCTTGTAAAAAGTTCTTTTGAATCATTATCCATGATTATTTTTCTTTTTCTGGTTTCAACATTCAACCATTTTAGAACATCAAAAGAACTATAAGGAGAACGACAAATAATTTTTACAGCTTTGTCTGAGATCATCTTGTTAGCTTTTGTCCGTTCATCTATCTTATCAGCTGTTAAAACTAGAATTGTTGATGGAACAGGATTTTGAACATACTCTGCAATTAACATTTTATCAGAAGTTTTCATTGTATCAAAATTTTTTAAAACAACAAGTCTATATGTAGCCATAAACGGCATCATTTCCATCTGTTCTAGAGCTTTTGCAGCAGAACTTGAGTCAGCATGAAGTATTATGAAATCAAAATCTTCTGAACCAGGCATTTTAAATCTATTAGAAATTTCCGTAAGCACAATATCTTTAAGATAATTTTCCGGTCCAAAGACATAATAAACAGATTGCGGTTTTTGATCAGAGAATTTCTTTAAGAATTCAAAATGAGGGATGCTTTGAGGTTTTGGCATATCAATATTTCAAATAAAGAATTAATGTTATTATGGCAATTAACCAGCAATAAATGGCAAAATATTTCAATTTTTGTTTCTTTACAATTGTAATTAGGAATGAAATTACAGCATAGCCAGAAATGAATGCAGCAAATGTACCGAGTATGTAAGAGACCCAAAGAGATCGATCAAGGTTTAGTATACTTGAGAACTTATGAATATTTGCTCCCAATATTGCCGGGATAGAAAGAATGAACGAAAATCTGGCAGCTTCTTCTCTGTCTAATCCTGCAAATATTCCAACCGTGATAGTAGTTCCTGATCGAGAAATACCAGGAAGTATAGCAAATGCTTGAACCAACCCGATAAGGATTGATTTTTTAACTCCAAGTTGATATGTTTTTATTCCACTTGGTTCAATTTTGTCAGAAATATAAAGTATAAAACCTGTTATTATAAGCATGAAACTAGGAATATATAACGATGAAAATGCTTTTGTGAGTGGCTCTTCAAAGTATAATCCAAGAATACCGGTAACAGTTGTTGCTACCAATAAATAGAAGATTGTATTTCTATTTCTTGTATGAATTGTCTCTTTATTCTTGAAAAGGAATAACGATTTAAGTAAGGAAGAAATATCCTTGCGAAAGTAGAGTAATACAGCAAACAAAGAGCCAAGATGAAGAATTATTTCAAAACTAATATCAGGATTATTAAATTTTAAATAGTGCTCTGCAAGAACAAGATGTCCAGAACTGCTGATAGGCAGAAATTCTGTTAATCCTTGAATTATTCCCAATAATACAGCTTTGAAAATTTCCATTTCTACTCCTAAATTATCTCCGGTATATGAGATTTAAATAATTCAGATACCGGAACCAATTCAAAATCGAGCTTGTTGATCTCTTTTATAAATTCTTTTAAGAACTCATATCTATCTTGTGTAGCACAATGAGTTATCACTAATATCTTATCTCGATCTTTGGAAAGATACTTTATTTGCTTTATTTTATTTGCAAGTGTTTTCTCTGTTATTCTTGGCGTATCCAGAAAGATCTGATTCACACATGTAGGTATCATCATCTTCTTAGCAACATCATATGCTATAGAAGATTGGGATGTTCGACTATCTACAAAATAAAGATCGTGATCTTTTAAAACCTGCAAAACGCTTCTCATTACTTTTTCATCGGTTGTAGCAAAAGATCCCATATGATTATTTGCACCAACGCATAATGGGAATTGCTTTATATAATTTTCCATTCGACGTTTTATCTCTTTCTCAGAGAGATGCACGTATATAGCATTAGCTCCCGGATTGTCCCTAGGATAACTAATAGGTTCCATGGGAATATGGATCATTGTCTCATGACCTGTTTCAGCTGCTTTATTCATAACGTGTTTAGAGAATTTTTGATCTGGAAGGATAGCGAAAGTCACATTACTATCTAAGCTGCAAAAATCATCTAAAAGCTTGTTATTCCTTATGCCAAAATCGTCCACAACAATTGCCAGTTGAGTTTTATTTTTTCTTAAATTTTGTGGTTTTGTGTAATATAAAGAAACAAAATATTTTTGGGAATCATTTGGGTCTTCAATTTCTAATACTTGTTTATTGCCATTGTTTTTTTCTGTTCCACTTATTATCCTTCCATTAATTAGTTCAACCTGACCGCTAACAATAATATTGGCATAATTTAAGTCCATTTCCGAACTATCAATCCCAATTGAAATATATATGGCATCATCGCCAATATGGTTTTTGTAATTATCCTCAGTTACTCCTAACAATAGTTTCGAATGCACTATCGCATCAAGCACAGAGATTTCGGTGCGTTTTTGCTTAATAGAGATCTTTTCTCTCTTTTGTTGAGGGTCTGAAACAAGATTTTTTATTTTATCGTAGTTAAATAAAACTAGTAGTAACACAAAACCCATGAATAATAAAATATAGATATTATTGTTATCAAATAATTTGTTTTTAATGTTCTTTCTTTTTCCCATGATTCTCCTTCTCAATATGTTGTCTATTTAACAAAGGAATTTGAGTCAAGAAAATAATTAGTGAGGTTAAAATATCTTATAATACAAAAAAGGAAACAAAAAAAGCTGTTCGATTTCTCGAACAGCTTTATAAATATATGGTGGGCGCGGAGGGACTTGAACCCCCGACCACCTGCTTGTAAGGCAGGCGCT
>CAXCCM010000069.1:0-8636 GCA_963981005.1 uncultured bacterium
ACTCTACTTATTGTGAATTATTCCAATTCACTTTATTTCGAATATTTGAATACTCTACTTATTGTGAATCTTTCTATTTCAAGTTATAGAATACGTCTTTTCCTAGAAATTTAGCAGATTCACCTAACTCCTCTTCAATACGTAATAACTGATTATATTTAGCAATTCTTTCACTTCGGCAAATTGAACCTGTTTTTATTTGCCCGGAATTTACAGCTACTGCCAGGTCTGCAATAACGGTATCCGATGTTTCGCCACTTCTGTGAGAGATAACAGTGGTAAAGTTGTTTGTTTTTGCCAACTCAATTGTATCCAGTGTTTCGGTAAGTGTTCCAATTTGGTTAAGCTTAATTAGAATAGAATTGGCAGCTTTTTCTTCGATGCCGGTTTGTAATCTTTCTACATTTGTTACAAAAAGGTCATCACCAACTATTTGGATTTTGTCTCCCAATCTTTCATTCATCAGCTTGAAGCCTTTCCAATCATCTTCTGCCAACCCATCTTCTATAGAAATTATTGGATATTTATCTACCAATTTAGTATAATAGTCTACCATTTCTTCAGAAGAAAGAGCAACGTTCTCTGCTGTTAAATTATACTTTCCATTCTTATAAAATTCGCTTGCAGCAGGATCTAGAGCAATGTATATATCTTCACCTGGCCTGTAGTCGGCAAGCTCTATAGCTTTTACAATAATCTGCAAAGCTTCTTCGTTTGATTTCAAATTCGGGGCAAATCCACCCTCATCTCCAACTCCAGTTGCATAACCATTTTCTTGCAGATATTTCTTTAAAGTATGAAACACTTCGGTATTCATTTGCAAAGCTTCACGGAATGTTTTAGCACCCAGTGGCATTATCATGAATTCCTGCAGATCAACTGTGTTGTCGGCATGAGAACCACCATTTAGTATATTAGACATTGGAACTGGAAGCATTTTTGCATTTGATCCGCCGATATAGCGGTAAAGAGGCATTTCTTGTTCTTCTGCGGCAGCTCTGGCACATGCGAGCGATACACCAAGAATTGCGTTTGCACCGAGTTTTTGTTTGTTTGGTGTTCCATCTAATGCAAGCATTGTATTATCTATTTCAGCTTGATGCGAGATTTCCATTCCTATAAGTTTTGGTGCGATGATCTGATTTACATTCTCAACTGCTTTTAATACACCTTTTCCTAAGTAACGATTCACATCACCATCTCTAAGCTCAACCGCCTCATGTTCACCTGTAGATGCTCCACTGGGAACAGCGGCTCTTCCCACTATACCACTATCTAAATATACATCAACCTCAACTGTTGGATTTCCTCTGGAATCTAAAATTTCTCTTCCGTAAATTGCATAAATTTCTGACATATCTATCTCCTTTAAAACTAATAATAATATAGGGAACAAGTGCTTATGTCCCCTATATTCTGTCAAACTTATAAACTCTGTATTTTACAGGTTAGCCTTTAAATATTTTCTCCAAAGATTTCACAGAACCCAGCATTGCAGTAGCTTCATAAGGAACAACAACTGTTTTGTCATTATTCTGCATTATCTCGCTGAATGCCTTAATATATTTTACAGCTAAAAGATATTGAGCTGGATCTGTTCCTGTTTTTTCTACTGCTTTAGTAACTTCCATTATCGCTTTTGCTTCAGCTTCGGCAATCAGATATTTCCCTGTAGCTTCACCTTCTGCCCTGGTTATTCTGGCTTCCTTATCGCCTTCTGCAACCAGTATCTGAGATTTCTTATCGCCTTCTGCTTCTAATATTTTGGCTCGTTTATCACGTTCCGCACGCATCTGTTTTTCCATCGCCATTTTTATTTCCTGCGGAGGGTTTATATCTTGCAACTCCACACGATTCACCTTCACTCCCCATTTGTCTGTAGCTTCATCTAATATTAAGCGTAATTTGCTATTAATTGTATCTCTGGAAGTAAGGGTTTTATCGAGTTCCATTTCACCAATAACGTTACGAAGTGTAGTTTGGGTAAGTTTTTCTATGGCGTTAGGAAGATTATTGATCTCGTAAGTTGCCTTTTTGGGGTCTGTAACTTGAAAGTACAAAAGTGCATCTATCTCTATAGAAACATTATCGCTGGTTATAACATTCTGACGTGGAAAATCATAAACTGTTTCACGCAGATCTATTCTGCTTTGAGATTTTATCTGCACATATTTATTTCCCTTCATATCTGTTCTGGAATATCGCCAGTTTATGTTTCTAGGTTTATCAATGACCGGCCATAAAATATTTAATCCGCTTTCTAGTGTTCTACTGTATTTCCCCAATCTCTCAATTAGCATTACTTCTGCCTGTTTTATAATTATTAATCCCTTAGAGATCAATATTATTACTAAAACAGCAAAAACTATTATTACAATTGTCATTTTTCCTCCTCAATTAAGGTTACTATAACCTTGTTACCTTCAATATCATTTACCACAATTCTTGCGTCTTTTTTAATTTCATTGTTGTCTTTAGAAACTGCTGACCACTCTTCGCCACCAATTTTCACATACCCTTTTTCATTAGTAGGAATCTGCTGGGTAACTTTTCCTGTTTTGCCCACCAGAGCCTTCACATTGGTATCTTCATAATTATTTGAGATAAGTTTTTTACTGAACTTCCTACTTAATAAAAATGCAATAAGAGAAATTATTGCAAATGCTAAAATCTGAAGTGCAATAGATGGAATAACAAGTGCTATAAGTCCTGTTAAAATTGCTCCCAAACCAAAACTTAAAAATAAAAACCCGGGTGTAAATATTTCAATGATAATACAAATTATTCCAATTGCTACCCAAATTATCCAAGGATCAAACCAAGCTTCCATAATATTCCCCTCTTTTTATTCTTTTTCCTCTTTTTTAATAACCTTACCATCGGCATCTTTATATACTCTTTTTACTTTTCTTCCATAACCCTTTTTATTGTAATTATAGTTATAGTTAGAGCTACTACCACGTGAAGTTCTAATTCCTAAAACAAGCATTAATTTATACATGAGCACAAATATGTAATAGCTAATAATTAGACCAACAATTATTAATAACAGGCTGGCAATAGTAGTTAATATAAACACGCTTAAACTACTGCGAAGAGCAGCATTACCATTTATATTTCTAACAGCAGATAACATAATAATATCAAATTCGGCATTGTGTTTTTGAATTTCTTCCTGAATACCTAAACTATCAATTTTTGCCTGAACCATATCAAGCTGATTCCTGAAGCTTGTTATTCTATCAGGTGATACACTTTCGTTTATTAATTTCTGAATTCTCTTTTTTGCAATTTGATTATTATTCAGATTTTCTTTAAGATTGGTATTCACCATAACTATTCCAGCTTTTTGAATGCTCTCATTACTGATGCCATCAATACTTCTTAATTTGCTCACAACATCATCTGAAGCATCTATTGGAATTTCAAAAACAGAAAGATTATATGTGCTTTTTAGTTCGGAATGTAAAATATTTGCATTATCCATCGTGCTGACATCAGTAAGTAAAGTATTTATCTCAGTAAGATCTTGGACGTTAAATTCAAAATTAATCTTTTTATTATTGAATGAGTTTTCAAAGATATCATCAGCCTTACTTAGATCTATTTTTACGTCGGATTGTACAAATATTTTATCTAGATTAGATCTTTTAATTCCTAAAAAAATTGATAGTACAATTGTAACTACAACTAAAAAAAGTTTCGTCTCTTTTCTTATTCTAAACATTGGTGCCCCTCTATTTATTATTTATAAGTTCATCTGCGTGCCGCAATGCCAACTCGGTATCAGAGCCCGAAAGCATCCTGGCAATTTCAACTCGTCTCTCGTTTTCGTCCAGTATTTTAACTTTAACCTCAGAATTATTACTGCCGCTTATTTTTTCTATGGAAAAATGGCGGTCTCCGTAAGATGCTATCTGGGGTAAGTGGCTGATACATAAAACCTGGTGAAATTTGCCAATATCATGAATGAATTCTGCTAATAATTCTGATGTTTTCCCACCAATTCCCGAATCTATTTCATCAAAAATTATTGTTCTTCTGTCTAGTCTATCCGACAGAATCTTCTTTATTGCCAATAGAAATCTAGAGAGTTCTCCGCCAGAAGCAGCAATTCTGAATGGCTGAAGCTTTACACCTTTATTGGCAGAGAAATATATGTCTACCGCATCTTTGCCTGTTTCATTAAAACCGCTTAAGCTATCTTCATTTCCAAATGAATTTTCTAAAGTTTTAAATTGGAATTTTATCGCGGCATCCGGTATTGCAAGTTTGTTTATATTTGCAACTATCTCTTTTTCAAAATAAATTGCAGCGCTTTTTCTTTTATCAGAAAGATCTTGAGCAAGTTTGTTAAGAAGTATTAGCTCTTTTGTAATCTCATCGTTTAATTCAACAATTTCTTTTTTACCAGAAGAGTAGGAATCTATTTGAAGCTGAATGCTGTTCCTATATTCAAGAATTTCTGCGATATTACGCTTATATTTTACGCTGAGTGTATTAATTTCTGTTAAACGACCTTGGACGTATTCTAGCCGTGAAGAGTCCACCTCGATGACATTTTGCACTTCTCTGATGCTGTTGATGGAGTTACCAAGATTTGCTGAGGAATCCTGAAGATAGCTTACTGCTTCCATAATATTCTTGTTATCATCCTTAAATTTTGTAAGCTGAGAAATATATGAACTTATTGTATCATAAACGGAATTCTCTTTTTCATAGATTTCCTGTTCCAGCCTGCTTGAAATATCTAAAATATCTTCTGCATTTGTAAGCAGATTCAATTCTGCCTGCAATTTTACATCTTCACCAATTAAAGGTTTTATTTTTTCTATCTCTTCAATTTGATATTGATACAAGTTGATCTTCTCGGTAAGTTCACTTTCAGATCTCTGCAATTTTTTTAATTTTTTAATTTTGTCTTCTGTTTTTTTATATTGGGAAGTAAACCGTTCTCTTAAGTTGGTTAGTTTCCCGAAGATATCTAAGACTTCCAACTGAAAATCGGTATCGAAAAGCTTTTGCTGATCACGTTGAGAATGAAAATCTATAAGTACATCCCTAAATTCTTTTACGATATCTTTAGAAACTCTACGTCCATTAATAAAGCTTTTACTTCTGAGGTTCGTACTTATCTCTTTTGCAAAAAAAACTTCATCTTCAGAAACATCAAAATCATATTTTTGCAGTAATTTAACAAATTGTTTGTTAGCTTTATCTACGCTAAAAACTGCTTCCAGTTTTGCAGGTAAAGTGTCATTAAGTAACATCCCAGAGTGTATATCGCTTCCTAAAATTAGGCTAATAGCACCAACTATTATAGATTTTCCGGCTCCTGTTTCTCCGGTAAGAACCTGAAGTCCGTTCCCAAAATCTAAATTTAATTCATCTACAATTATAAAATTTTCTACACGTAAGCTCTTTATCATTTTCTGCCCATATGGAGTTTCTTTCTGAGGATCTGATAGAATGTTTTATTGGTGAGTTTGATAAAACTGACTTTTTTACTTGATGCGGTTACAACTATCTCATCATTATCAATAAGGCTCTGGCTATTTATTCCATCAAGTTGCAAAACACATTCACTACCATTAACCTTTAATTTAAAACTTAGGCGGTCATCAGATGCAAAAACCATGGGGCGTACACTTAACACATGCGGATTCAGCGGAGTAACTACAAATGCGTCCATAACAGGTGAGAGGATGGGTCCGCCGGAAGAGAGAGAATAAGCTGTAGATCCGGTTGGTGTGGAGATGATAAGCCCATCACACCTGGTTTCTACTACTAAACGCTTATTAGAATAAAACCTAATATCAATTAGCCTAGGTTCTTTACCTTTATAAATAACCGCATCGTTTAAAGCAGAAGATGTGAATATTGGCTTATTGTCTCTTTTTACAACTGTTTTAAGCAGCATACGCTGTTGAACTTTAAACTTATTCTTCTTCAGATCATCAATAGATTTTTCAAGTTCTGATAACGAACTTTCAGATAAGAAACCCAGCTTACCAAGATTTATTCCCATGAGTGGAACATCAAATTCTAATGAGAGCTTGCTTGCTCTTAAAAAAGTACCGTCACCACCAAAAGATAAAATGCAATCAAGCTTGTTTTTTTCAATACTTTTTATAAAATCTGGGAACAGCTCTTTTTGCTGTGGAAAGTTATAGAACTGAAGATCTTTGTTTTTATGGAGTTTTTTTAGCAGATTAAAAATTGGTTCTGTTCTTTCGTAATTTGGATTGAAAAAGATTCCAAAATTCTGCATAATTCTCCTCCTTATAACGATTCTAATATGCGCAAATACGATTCATATCTGGCAATTGGATAATTTCCATTTTCTATTTCTTTTTTTACACCGCACTTAATTTCGTGGGAATGGGTACAATTAACAAATTTACAATCATGTGCTAATGCAGATAATCCAGGAAAAATTCCCTTTAATATTTCTTTATCTTTCCGGTGCAAACCAAATGTTTTAATACCGGGAGTGTCAACCAAATAACCGCCAAAATCCCATTCTAATAATCTACTTCGTGTTGTTGTGTGAACTCCCTTTCTGTGATAATCACTAATCTGGGCAGTTTTTAATTTAAGGTTAGGCTGTAATACATTTATCAAAGAAGATTTTCCAGCACCAGAATGACCAGAGAAAACGCTATCTTTATCTTTTAATAATTTTTTTAATTTCTTTATACCTTCGCCTGTCTTGGTTGATGTAAAAATTACTTTAAATCCCAGATTCTCATAAAATTTTCCAACCTGCGTAATTTCATTCATAAATTCAGCTAGATCTATTTTGTTAATACACACAACTGGTGAAATATTATTGATCTTTGCGGCACAAATATAGCGATCAACCAAACCCAAGTTTAACATTGGGTCTTTATAGGATGAGGTAATAACTACCTGATCTACATTTGATGCTATTATAATTTCAGTTTGAAAATCGTTATCAGAAAATCTAGAAAGAGTATTAGTTCTATCAACGATCTCCTCGATGCGCGGATCAGATGAGACATCAACATTAACGTAATCTCCGGCTGCAACAATACTTTTGGTTTCAAAATTCACTTGCTTAAATCTTCCGCCCAAAGTACAAAGTAAATCTTCTTTATCTATTTTCACAAGGCATTTATAGTTTGATCTAACCTCTAATATCCTGCCTTGTTTCAATATCAAATCTCTTTTACTGCTGTGCTTTCCCTTCTCAATAAGTTTCTTTTCCGCTCGCTTCTCAACCGATACTTCATCTTCGGTAAAGTGATCAATATCTGTTAATTCAATATTAGATATTTTAATGTTCTTACGTTTAAATTTCTTTTTATCTCGTTTCTTATTCATGATTCTATCAGTGCAACCAGGGCCGATTCAATTTTCTGTGTAATTACTCTGGTATTTACACATGGTCCTTCGGGTCTTAAATTTAACACGCCATAAACAGGTATTGGGAACACTTCGCGTAATCCTTCTACTAGATCACGATCACAAGCAACTGCTATTATAAATTTTGGTCTGTTTTCAATAATTATTTTTCGTGCTAATGTTCCACCTGTAGCTATTGCCATTTTAATTTTATATTTCACTGAGATCTCACACAGCTTTGCTATATCACATTTGCCACAACTATTACATTTTGTTATGTCTGTTGTTATTCTAATGTCACAATCGGTATTTTGTAAACAGTGTGGTAATAATATAAGCAATTCTGAAGGATCAAATTTCTTCTTTAATGCATTTATAAATGAATTGTTCACTCCAACAAAAGATTCCCTTATTCGCTCTTTTGAAATTCCTAAAATTCTTCCTAATAAAAGCGTGACTGGATAAATTATTTTTATATATGCCCTTATGGCAAATCTTGCAACCAGCAAATTGGTTTCGGTATAACTTATTAGTAAAACCAATATTGTTCCCAGAGCAAGAATAAAGTAAAATACTCTGAGGGCAGTTAGAGATAATCCTGCAAGAACTATGCTGATCTCATGCAAACGGGGAGAGATGAACCACCACAAAATAGTTGTAATAATCATCATGAGGATAAGTGTAATTGTAGATAAAATTAAAAAAAGCCCTTTGCCTTTAGTATTTATCTTAAAATCCATTACTGAATTTTTCCTCTGTTTCTATCCGGGCACCCAAGCTAAAAGCATGAGAAGTCATAATATTTTTTCCTGCCGGTTGTACTTTAGTAAGTAAAATATTCTTTTCTGCTGTAGCAACCATAATTCCCTTTTTGCTTACATCTAAAATAGTTCCGGGAACATCTTTTGAAGCAAGGTCAAGAATTTCAACATCAATTATTTTTATTCTCTTTTCTCGGAAGGAAGCCGTAATACTAGGTATTTCCGCTAACCCTCGAACTCTGTTTCTTATATTTTCTGCGGAGTCGTTCCAATTAATAAGAAGATCATCTTTTAATAATTTATAGCTAAAAGTGGCTTTTCTATGATCTTGAATTTCTGTTCTCAATCCATTTTTTTCTATCTTTTGTAATACTTTTATTATCTCTTCTGCACCGCTTAAAGATAGCTTTTTATATAAAGAAGTATAACAATCTTTCTCTGCAATTTCTACCTTACTCTGAAAAATAACAGGACCTGCATCCATCTTGGCAACAATTTTAAATATTG
>CAXCCM010000070.1:0-8593 GCA_963981005.1 uncultured bacterium
ACAATCGTAGTGAAGTAATTGGAAGAGCACATACACTTAGAAGTTCTTCACAATTGGAAGCTGAAGTAGCTTATGACAGCAGAAGAGAAGCAACTAATCCTGCAACTAGCAATTCACGTTCACTCGCTGGTTATACTGTATACAGAGATGGTACTGAAATCGCTGACATTGCTGACCCGGCAATTCTTTCATACACCGATGAATGCTTAGATGCTGGTACATATGAATATACATTAGAAGCATACTACACAGCACCAGATGGAATCTCAGTTCTTACAGATCCTGTAAGTGCTACAGTAACACTGGAAGCTCCATTAGATGTTGATGCAAATTCACAGCCACCTAACATAATTGTTACTTGGGTTGCTCCAGCACGTGGAATTGAAAGTTATAATGTATATTGTGATGGTACTTTACTTGAAGATGGTATTACTGGTCTTATGCACATTGATATAGCTGTTCCAACAGGAACTTATGTTTACAATGTAACAGCTGTATATGATGGTGGATATGAGTCAGCATTATCAGATGATTTTGAAGTAACTCATGTTGATGCTAATGGTATTCTTAAGCCAACTGTTACTGCTTTAACAGGTAACTATCCTAACCCATTCAATCCAACTACAACGATCAGCTTCTCACTTGCAGAAGCTAGTAAGGTTTCAATTAATATTTACAACATGAGAGGTCAGTTAGTTAAGACTCTTGTAAATACAGAACTTGAAAATGCTTATCATGAGATCGTATGGAATGGTAAAGATAACAGTGGTAAAAATACAGCTAGTGGTGTTTACTTCTACAAAATGAAAGCTAGTAACTACACTGCTACAAAGAAAATGATCCTTATGAAGTAATCCTTCATTGGACAAATTAGCCCCGGTTCGCCGGGGCTTTTTTTTTGCAAAACAACCAGTTTGTTAACAAAATTCATATCGTCATTCTGTCGACTCTTGCACGTTGTTCTTTTTAGGAAGAATAGTTTAATTGGTTTATTTTAGATCGTTATCAATAATATTTTTATTTGTTACATAAGTAGTAATTTTGGCACTTTTACCGTCAGATACAATTTGGCAAGCACCGTCAATTCCAGTTATTATTAGATTCCCACCTAAAAATGAAAATCTTTCTAGAGTGATCTCATGCGGAAAATCAAATCTATTTTCCTTTGCAGTAGAAATTATTGCATATTGCGGATCAACTGCTTTGATGAACTCCGGTGAACTGGCAGTTTTACTTCCATGATGACCAATCTTTAATACATCGCAATTCAGGAACTCCGGATAATTCCTAATAAGATGCTCTTCTCCTTCATGCTCTAGATCACCGGTAAAAAGTACGGAAAGATATTTGTGATCTAACCTGGCTACAATAGAAAGGTTATTTATATCTGCATCTTTATAAGATCTGTCCGGATGAATTATTTTGAATGTGATATCATCAAAATGTATTTGAGTTGTATCTGAAATTGTGAACACAGAACATTGCTCTGTTTCGATGCTAGATGAAATATTATCCCATATTTTTCTATCTTGAAATTCATCTGTTGTAATTAGCTGTTTAACTTCTAGATTTTCGAATACACTGAATACACCACCATAATGATCGTTGTGGGCATGGGTAATTAGAACATGATCGATTACCTTAATTCCATTTTGTTGTAGATAGGGAAGTGCTGAATGAGCGAATGCATTCCTACCTTTCTGCGGTGGTCCGGTATCAATTAGTATTGTTTTATTTTGTGAAGTTTGAATTAGGGCAAGGTCACCAAGTCCACAATCGAAGAACGTGATAGTAAGTTTATTGGAACTTTGTGTTCCCAATGAAAAGAAAATACTGCAAAGAAATATTACAAAGAGCAACTGCCACTTTCGGTGTTTAGCATTGATTTTAAAAACCAATACAAAGAGTATGAGATATAGCAATATTAAATGAGTGGTAGAGATGAAAATGAAATCGAAATGCAGGGGCAGACTAGCTGAAAGATTTGTCCATTTATCGAATACTAGCATAACCAATTCAAAGCTACTTTGAAATATTGATGCGATTGATAAAGGAAGGAAGATGATGAGTAAGGCTAATGGAAGGATTATGCTAATTAGTGGGATGCCAAGCAGGTTTCCTGCAATTCCATTAAAACCAAATTGATGGAAATTATAAGCTGTGAGTGGTGAGAGAAAGATGTTTAAAATAAATGAAGTGCAGATTAAAATTAATGCTCCATTTATTATTCGCTTGCCTCTGCTTAGAAGTTCAATATCCTCTTTATTTATTTTAATAAACCTGAATTTTGGTAGAATATTCAATAATACAAAAACTGCTAAATATGACATTTGAAGTCCAACCGAAAAAAGCTGATTCGGATCTATTGCTGTTATAATTATTAAACTGGTAAAGAGAATATTATTGGGAATAGGTTTGCGTTGTAACATTTTTGCCAGCAATAACAATATTATCATTATTGCTGCTCTGGTAATAGAAGGTGCCCATAAACAAATTGCTGCATAAATTAAAAGAAATGTTATAATAATAATTCTGCTGATATTTCGGTTAGGAATAATACTATTAAGAACCGATAGCAGTATTAGAGCCAATAATCCAACATGCAATCCGCTCACAGCGAGTAGATGGCTAAGGCCTGCTCTTGTCATTGCTGATCTTTTATTATCTATCTCATCTTTCTCCGCTATAACAATGGCTTTAATAAAACCGGCATGCTCACCAAATCTTTCCTCAATTCTAAATCTCAAATATTTTCTAATATTAATAATTATATTTTTGAAGATATCGGTTTGGCTTCCCTTTTTTATAATAGGGGAAATTGCCCAGCCGGAACCAAAAATTCTTTTAGAATCGAGGAATTCTTTATAATCGAAAGAGGCTGGGTTTGTTGAGCCGGACAGCTGTTTAATTGTAGCAACAGTAGAAATAATATCTCCGTAATTCAGGCTGTCTGTTCGCGTATAGAATTTTATTCTACCTCGAACATTAATATCTGCAATTTTACTCAACTCTAAAATGAAAGCGAAGTTACCATCTTTAGACATCACCTCATTTATTATTCTACCTTCAATTGGTTGAGTTATGGTTGGGCTAGTTTCAAGTATCGGCTTAATGTGATTTTCAGGGAACTCCAACTGGATATTGTATCGGAAGATTCCTAATAAAATTACAACAAGGCATAAACTGACAAATTTTAGTTTATGGATAAAGGAAAGCAGTAATAAAATAGGAATGGCAACTATTAACAATGTAACAGGTAAAGATGTATATTTGGCAAATATGATCCCCGTTATCCAGAGAATCGCAGGTATAACCAAAGTCATATTTTTTTGCATATTACTATCCTGTTAGATGAATTTGTACTAGAATTAAATGTTTAAAAATGAATATAAGTAAATTACTCTATAAGCGAAGAGCAGCGCTTGATCAGATCAGATTTTTGTAATTCTGTAACGTTTGTAGATATACTTCTCTATTAACTTTTATAATTTCTTCTATACTTGGATCTGTAAAATTATGGAATTTATCTATCTGTTTTTCAACAATTCTACTTATATAATTAAAGCAGATCTTCTTATCTAGAAAAAGATCTATAGCAGCTTCGTTAGAGGCATTTAGAACTGTTGGTAAAATACCACCTTCTACCCCAGCATTAATTGCGACACCATAAAGTGGATATCTATCGCTGGTAAGTTCTTTAAAATTTAAGTTTGGAAGCTCAAGAATGCTTGTTTTTGGGATTGTTGATTTAATGCGATTAGGATGTGTAAGGGCATATAGAATAGGAATTTGCATTGTTGGAAAGCTAAGCTGAGCTAGAATAGATCCATCAATAAATTCAACAAATGAGTGAACAATTGATTGCGGGTGAATAACTGCTTTTATATCTTCAAAAGATTTATTAAATAGCCAGTGAGCTTCGATAACTTCCAAACCTTTATTCATCATTGTGGCAGAATCAATTGTTATTTTTGCACCCATATCCCATGTTGGGTGTTTTAATGTGTCTTCCAATGTAATATTTTCAAATTCATTTAATGGTAAATCTCTGAATGGTCCGCCAGATGCTGTGATGATAATAGAACGTATTTCTTCTGTAGTAGAACTGCCAATTGCCTGCAATATAGCACTGTGCTCACTATCTACAGGAATAAGTTTTGAGTTTGAATCTTTTAGCATTTTCATTATTTTATGCCCGGCCATAATAAGTGATTCTTTATTTGCCAGAGCGAGGTCTGTACCTTTTGTAATTGTTGTAATAGAAGAACGCAATCCGGCAGAGCCGGAAATTGCGTTCAAAATAATATCACAATCGACTGAAAGAATTTTTTCTTGTAATTGATCTTCACCAAAAGTAAGATTAGAACTTTTGGGAATATCTGTAATTTTCTGTTTAAGAGCAGAGTTAGTAATAACAAGTTCAGTTATATTAAATTCAGCAGCAAAATCAAATAACTTTAAATAATTACTATTTGCTGAAGCTAAAACAATTTGAAAATCATTCGGGTGCTTTCTTACAACTTCAACAGTTGATAAACCGATAGAGCCTGTTATTCCAAGAACTGCAATTTTTTTCATATTACAGATTAAATCCTACAGAAACCCTATGTGAATTTTCAAGTTCATTATCATACTCAAAAGAGTAGTTAACATCCCAGTTTTGTATTTTAAGTTTTAATCCGGAAGTAATATTTGTGAGGTCATAACCCATATAAAGATCAACAGCAGAATGAAAGTTTAGCTCATAACCTACATGGTAATCTAAGCTTACGGGTCCTAGCGCTATAGAAGAAGAGGTGTCTCTTCCCTCTGCAAAGATCTCTGTACGTAAGTAGAATGATGAATTTCTCTTGAAAACAGGAAGTACAAAACTATGGTTAACCTCAGCATCTAAAGATGGATTAACAATCTCATGAGTTCCATTTCCCCAAAGTATTTGAGTAGAAAAGAAATCTCTAAGCTTAACAGCTAATATTGTGTTTTCTTTTAATAGGAAGAATGTAGAAATATCTGCTCCAAACCCTACTCCATTTTCATCTGCAAGATTCCGGTAAGCAAGTTTGGGTGTAAACCCAATATTATATTTCCCAAACTTTCGGGCAAAACCAAAATAAACTACAATGTCAGAATTATTTACTGAACCATATTTGTAAGGACGGTTACTCCCTGAAATTGGTTCATCAGGATCTTCTAATTCTGTTAATGGTATATCATCAACTCCAATTCTAGTAAGAACTACAGAGAATTTATTTGTTTTTCCCCAGATTGCAGCAGCTGTGTCATAAGAGAGAAGTCCCGAATATTCTTCAGCATGCATAATTTCAAATCTATTTTCATTTACAAGTGTTAAAAGGGCGGAGTTCCAAAAGGCAAGACTAGATGAATTAACATCTGTTACCCCACAATTTCCTAATGCAAAATTACGTACTCCAGCACCTATTTGGAAAATTTCTCCAGCATATTTTGTAGCAGAAAGTTCAAATGCTACTAGTATTATCATTATTATTATCACGATTTTTAGAGTTCTCATTTTTCCCCCGTTGTTACGAACGTTCCAATTATTTTTTTGAGCTGACCACCAGAAAAAGATATTGATAATTTTGCTTCTTTCCCTGTGCCATCAACGTTTAGAACAACACCTTTACCAAATTTGTTATGGTAAATATTTTGTCCAATCTTAAAATATTTCTGACTTTCTGTAACAATAGGTTTATTTGTATTATCTCTCCTTTTGGGGCGTGGTGCCATTAAATCGTAGTAACGGTTATTTTCAGAGTCTATCAGATCGTCATCGATCTCTAATAAAAAGCGGCTTGGAATAGCCATAGAAATTGAGCCAAAAACAGGACGCATTCGAACATAAGTTAAATGAATAGATTTTTTTGCACGTGTAATTGCAACATACAAAAGCCTACGTTCCTCTTCCATTTTTTGAATATCATCAATAGAACGTGAATGGGGAAGAAGTCCATCTTCAACACCCACAATAAAAACATGATCGAATTCTAATCCCTTAGCATTGTGCATTGTCATTAGTTTTATAGTTTCAATGTCTTCATCTAAATTATCCATATCTGTTTGCAGCGAGATACTTTGCAGAAAATCTGTAAGCATTGGTGCCTTTTCTGTATCGTACTCAAAATTATCAGAAAACTCTTTAGTTGCAGTAACAAATTCTTTTAGATTTTCTGCACGTGCGATATCTTTTGGGTCATCACTTTTATCATAAATATTAATAAGCTCAAGTTCATTAATGATCTTTTTAACAAGTGGTGTTATGGGAATCTCTAAAGATAATTTTTTCCATTTCTTTAAACGTGCTCCAAAGTTCAATACTGTTTGTGCAGTTTTACCATTTAAAGAGGAAATTTCATGTTGAACTGCTTCAAACAAATTAAAGTCATTATCAAAAGCAAACCTTTCAATTCTTTCTGTAGATACTTTCCCAATTTTTCTTGGTGGGAAATTCAAGATCCTAAGAAAGCTGTTTGAATCATGTGGGTTTGTTAGAATTCTTAAGTAAGCCACAATATCTTTTATCTCTTTGCGCTGATAGAAATTTACTCCACCAACTATTTGATATTTCAATTTATGTTGGTAAAAAGCATTTTCAAAAACGCGTGATTGAGCATTAGTTCTATAAAGTATTAAACAATCATTTAAACTTGTTCCCGATGAAGAAAGTTGAGAAACCATCTCCGCTACAAATTCTGCTTCCTGTTTTTCATTTTCAAGTTTAAGCAACTTTGGTTTATCTTTTGATGTTATATTCGTCCATAACTCTTTCGGGTGTCTTTCTGAGTTATTTTTTATTAGGCAATTAGCTGTATCGAGTATTGATTTTGGAGAACGGTAGTTTTGTTCTAATTTAACTGTGAGTACATTTTTATAATCTTTTTCAAAATTTAGAATATTGCTTATGTTTGCTCCGCGCCAGCTGTAGATGGCCTGATCATCATCACCTACAACACAGAGGTTTTGGTGTTCTTTGGAAATAAGATTTATAATTTTGAACTGTGCGTAATTTGTATCTTGATATTCATCTATCATAACATATCTAAATTTATCAACATATTTTTTTCTAATCTCTTTATTATCATGAAGCAAAATGGCAGTGTACATTAGCAGGTCATCAAAATCGAGTGCGTTATTTTCCAATAAGAAATTTTGATATTCCTTATAAATTTTATATGTTGTCTCAGTAAAATAATTTTCTTCGTTAAAATTAAAGAAATCTTTTGGAAGAACAAGAGAGTTTTTTTGATTACTAATTACCGTAGAAACCCTTCTTACAGGGAAATCTTTAGCATCAATATCTAATTTTTTGTAGATCTTTTTAAAGATCGATTTTTGATCAACATCATCGAAGATAGAAAAATCTGAAGTGAATGGTAAAGAATCTTGTTCAGCTCGTAAAATACGTGTACAAACAGAATGAAATGTGCCGATCCATAAAGAATAAGTAGAGATGTTAAATGATCTTTGTAATCTGTTTTTTAGCTCTCGAGCTGCTTTATTGGTAAAGGTAACTGCCAGAATATTGGATGGATTTATGTGTTTTACATTTATTAAATAAGCGGTACGATAAATAATCGATCGTGTTTTTCCGCTGCCTGCTCCTGCTAAAACAAGAATAGGTCCTTCGGTGGTTGTAGCTACCTGCCTCTGAGGTGGATTCAGATCATCCAGGAAATTCATATTAATTCCAAGTTTTTGGCTCTGATCTGTATCCTTCCAGCTTTCCTTCATCTAGTTCAATATAAGCAGACATCTTATACCAATAAAAATTTCCGGGAATATCCACGTCATTGTCTTCATAGCTGGATGCTGCGAAACTCTCCTCATCTTTAATAAGTATATACAAGCCGTTGTAACTTTGAGAACGATAAATATAGTATCCATCTACATTATTCACAGAATTCCAGGTTATCATAATTGTATTGTTATCGGTAATTGAAACTTGTACATTGGTTACTTCATTAGGAGCATTATCGCCACTTACAAAAGGGTCAAGTGGATTTGTACGATCTAGAGAACATGATAAAGTGAATATGATGAATAATGATAATAATAAGTTTTTCATTAGAACCTCAATGTTATTCCGGTTGGAGTTATAATAACTTTTTGTGATTGAAGTTTATTAGAAAGATCTATCCAGAGGTTCTGGTTATATTCCTGAGTAGCACTAATAGAATCGTAGATTGTATAAAGCCAGACGATCGTTCCTAAACTGAAGAAAAGCTGAGAATATTTATAGTTGCTGTTGGCATCAAGATATAATTGTTTAATGTCGCCGATGTAATGTGAATCTTCATAATTATGATAGTCGTCCATTGCTTGATTATAGAAATAAAAACTTGTTCCAAATAGTACGATTTCCGATGCTATAAAGGCGTGTCCTTTTGTGTAATTGCGAGATGAGTAATGACCCCAACCCGGAGCAAAAGCAGATTTGAACATATTTGTAACTATCCCCTGCTTATTTAATTCATATATTTGAAGCAATTTTTGCTTGGTATCTAGTTCCTTTCTTGCTTCGCATCTATCTGCCATATTTTGCCAGCTGTATTTTGCAGGATTAGAGACTTCTTTG
>CAXCCM010000071.1:0-8493 GCA_963981005.1 uncultured bacterium
GTTTCTTTTCCATTTAATAAAAGTGTAAGAGTTCAATACTATAATAAAGATATTTTATTCCAGAATGATATGGATCCGAATAAACCTCCAAAAACATGGGAGGAGTTTAGAACCTATTGCCAGAAGTTAACACAAGATAAAGATGGTGATGGAACTATAGATCAATATGGAACAACTGTGAAGATAAGTGCTTGGCAGTTTGAGAATCTTCTGTTGCAAGCTGGTGGAAAGATTATGAATGAAGATAATACAAAACCTTTATTTAATAGCAAGGAAGGAGTGCAGGCTTTAGAATTCTTCACAAATATTTTGAATAAAGATAAAACTGGTTATCTTTCTCCTGGTTATGAAGGTCAAAAAGATTTCACAGCACAAAAAGTTGCATTCTATGAAGATTCAAGCGTTTCTATGGCTTTCATGCTTCGAACGGGAATTAACTTTAATATGGGAATTTCAGCGATTCCAATAAATAAAACAAAGACTAATATTATAAGTGGTACGAATGTAGTAATTTTTAAGAACGAAGAAGATAGGAAAAAAGAGAAAGCTGCCTGGGAATTTGTAAAATGGTTTACTGATACAAAGCAAACGGCACGTTGGAGTGAATTAACATATTATATGCCTGTTCGCAAAAGTGCAATGGAGGTAGAAGCGTTAAAAAATAGAATTGCTGGTAATCCAGAAATTGCATCTGTTTATGATCAACTAAATTATGCAACATTCGAACCTCAAATAAGTGAATGGTTTGAAACACGTAAATATTTAGAAGAACACGTTATCGAAAAAGTGGTTAGAGAAATGTTAACTGCAGAGGAAGCACTTGAAAATGCAGCTAAAATGATAGAAAAGAAAATAGCAAAAAGAGAAGAATAAGAGGATAAGATGAACATAAAAATTAAATTTCCGGATGGCTCAGTTAAAGAACATCCGGAAAATATATCACCACTGGAAATTGCGGAAAGCATAAGCCATGGTTTAGCAAAGCAGACTGTAGTAGCAGAAGTAAATGGAAATTTAGTAGATCTCGACTTCAAAATAGATACTGATGCTGAGATCAAACTTTATAAATTTGGTAGTAAAGAAGGGCAGGAAGTGTATTGGCACAGTACGGCACATCTTCTTGCGCAAGCTGTAAAAGCACTTTTTCCAAGAGTTAAAGTTGCAATTGGGCCAGCTATAGAGAATGGATTCTATTATGATTTCGATAAAGAAATTCCCTTTACAGATAAGGATCTTGAGAAGATCGAGCAAAAAATGAAAGAACTTTCTAAAGAGAATGCTCAATACAAAAGAGAAGAACTTTCTAAAGTTGAAGCAATAAAGCTTTTCTCTGAGATGGGAGAATATTACAAAGTGGAGTTATTAAAAGAAATCCCTGAAGGTGATATTATCTCAGCTTACACTCAAGGTGATTTCACTGATCTTTGCCGAGGACCACACATTCTAGATACAGGTAAGATTAAAGCAATAAAGCTTCTAAAAACATCCGGTGCATATTGGCGCGGAGATTCCAAAAATAAGATGCTTCAGAGGATTTACGGAGTGAGTTTCCCTTCCAAAAAAGATCTTAAAACTTTTCTATTTAATTTAGAAGAAGCTAAAAAAAGAGATCATCGTAAAATTGGGAAAGAACTAGATCTTTATTCATTTTCAGATGAAGTTGGCCCCGGACTAGTTTTATGGCATCCTAAAGGTGCAATGATGCGTTCAATTGTTGAGGATTATTGGAAGAAGCGCCATTTTGCTGATGGGTACGATATTGTACAAACCCCGCATATCGGTAAGGCTGAACTCTGGATGAAAAGCGGTCATTTAGAATTCTACGAAGAGAGTATGTACAGCTCAATAGAAGTAGATGATCAGCAATATTATCTCAAGCCAATGAACTGCCCTTTTCATATTGCGATCTATCAAAATCAGAGGAGAAGCTATCGTGAGCTACCTATTAAATATGCAGAAATGGGGACAGTATACAGATATGAGAATTCCGGTTCGCTTCATGGTTTGATGCGTGTTCGCGGTTTTACACAAGATGATGCACATATTATTTGTACTCCAGATCAACTAGATAGCGAAGTTGAAGATGTTATTGAATTCAGTTTGGATATTCTCAAAGCTTTTGGTTTTAAGGATTTCGAAATTTATCTTTCTACAATGCCGGAAAAAGCTGTCGGAGAAAAAGCTGATTGGGATAAAGCAACTTCTGCTTTAGAAAAAGCACTTAAAAAGCTGGAAATAGATTACGATGTTGATGAAGGTGGAGGTGCATTTTATGGTCCGAAGATAGATATTAAGATCAAAGATGCTTTAAACCGATCTTGGCAATGCTCAACAATTCAGTTTGATTTTAATCTTCCAACCAGATTTGATATGGAATACATTGGTGAAGATAATCAGCCGCATCGCCCGTTTATGGTGCATAGAGCATTACTAGGTTCTATGGAAAGATTCTTTGGAACACTCATTGAATATCATGCTGGGAACTTCCCGATTTGGTTGTGCCCAATTCAAGTTAAGGTTTTACCAATTTCCGACAATTATATTGATTATGCAAAAAAAGTTAATGCACAGCTAAAAGAAAGTGGAATAAGAAGTGAAGTTGATTTTAAAAATGAAAAAATAGGCTACAAAATCCGGGAAGCAGAAATGCAGAAAATACCATATATGTTTATAGTAGGGCAGAAGGAAATGGAATCAGATTCTATTTCAGTTCGTCGTCATGGTGAAGGTGATCTTGGAAGTTTCCCAATAAAAGATTTTATTGATAAAATCCAAAAAGAAGCAATGAAAAGAAATTAAGGATTATAACTTGTTCCCAAGTTCAACTTGGGAACAATCTAATTCAGGAGTTATCATGGATATAGTTAAATTCATAAAAGATGAACTGAATCTTGAAGCGAGAGCTATAAGTGAAGTTGCTGAGCGAATTGATTCTAAAATAGAAGATGCTATAGATCTTCTTTTCAATTGCAAAAGTAAGGTTGTTGTTACGGGAATGGGGAAAGCTGGTATAATTGCTCGTAAAATAGCTGCAACTCTTGCCAGCACAGGAACAACAGCTATTTTCTTACACGCTGCAGAGGGAATCCATGGTGATCTTGGTTTGTTAAATAAAGATGATGTTGTTATTGCTGTTTCTAACAGTGGAAACACAAACGAACTTACATCTATCATTCCGCATATTAAATTCCGTAAAATTCCAATTATTGCGTTAACAGGTAATCTGCAATCACAGTTAGCAAAAAATTCTGATGTAACAATAGATTGCTTTGTACCTAAGGAATATGAACCTTTCGGGCTTGTTCCTACTTCAAGCACTACTGCTGCTTTAGCTGTTGGTGATGCGATAGCAATTGCTTTACTTAAAAAACACAATTTCAATGAAGAGGATTTTGCTCAGTACCATCCGGGAGGTACGATAGGGAAAAAACTTATTTGTAAGATCGAAGATTTAATGCATGCAGGGGAAGACAATCCAATCGTAAATAATAATGCAAAGATGAATAAAGCGATCATTGAAATGACATCTAAAGGTTTGGGATGTACAAATGTTGTTGGTTCTGATGGAACACTTGTTGGAATCATTACTGATGGTGACCTACGCAGAATGATAGAAAAAGGTATTACTGATTTGAATATTTATGTTACAGAAGTTATGATGAAATGCCCAAAATCTATGCAGCCACAAGATCTAGCAGTTGATGCACTGAATTTTATGGAAGACAATAAAATAACCATGCTACCAATTGTAGATGAGAAAAATATGCCTGTAGGCATGCTTCATATGCACGATTTGATAAATGCAGGGGTTGTAGGTTAAATCTGGTAATTCAAAAATATGCATTATAATTGCACAAATTATAAATATATTGACTTCAATTATTAAAATCCATAATTTACTTAAATAATATAGGTTATACATTTATGTAATACAACTATTGGAAACCTACTTAACAGACGTAGGAGGAAAAATGTTTAGATCTACAACAAAACTATTTTTCATTTTTATAATGTTTATTTTATCTTCATTACTTACTGCCATAATTATTAACGTACCGTCAGACCAACCAACAATACAAGCTGGAATAGATATAGCTTCAGCTCCTGATACTGTGCTTGTACAACCTGGAACTTATGTTGAGAATATAAATTATTACAATAAAAGTATTACTGTGGCCTCGTTACTTCTTACTACACAGAATTCATTGTATATATCTCAAACAATAATCGATGGCAACAGTATTGGAAGTGTTGTCACTTTTGAATATGGAGAGGATGCTGATGCAGTTTTATATGGCTTCACTATAACAAACGGGCATTCTGTAAATGGTGGAGGGATTTTTTGTGAATCTTCAAGTCCAAGTTTAAAGTATTTACTAATTAGAGATAACTCTACAATAGATTTTGGTAGTGGATTATACTGTTTTGATGCTAACCCAAGTTTAGAGAATGTAACAATAGCGGATAATACTGCTGGATGGGATGGTGGTGGGATTTCCTGTCATTATTCTTCCCATCCTATCTTAATGAATTCCATTTTATGGGATAATTCACCGCAAGAGATTTATCATGATGTTCCCAGCTCGGCTATAGCAACATATTCGAATATAGAAGGTGGATGGACAGGAACTGGTAATTTAGATGATTATCCATTGTTTGTGGACCCAGCTAATGGGAACTACAATTTATCCGTTATTTCACCTTGTATTGATGCCGGAGATCCAGCATCACAATTTGATCCGGATGGAACAATAGCAGATATGGGAGCTTATTATTACGATCAAGGGTCAGGAGCAGGAAATAACGAATTTCCAATTTCCAATTTCAAACTATATAATTTTCCAAATCCATTCAATCCATCTACAACTATAAGTTTTGATATTAAAGAAAATGAAACTGGTACACTTACATTATTCAATATCAAAGGACAAATAACTGAATCACACCAATTTGAATCAGGTAATAATAATTATATTTGGGATGCATCTCTACAAACTTCCGGGATATATTTTTACCAACTAAAAACAGAGGGCTCAGTTGAGACAAGAAAGATGTTGTTGTTGAAATAATTTTACATATTTAGTATCTTGAGCAAACTTGCAAAAATTATGCTTTATGGAGATATCATGAAAAAAAGTTTTATTATTCTTATTCTATTTATTCTAACTTCTATTAGTGCAACTATCATCAATGTTCCTGCAGATCAACCTACGATCCAAGCTGGCATTAATGAATCGGTTGATGCTGATACTATTCTTGTGCAACCAGGAACTTATGTAGAGAACATTAACTACAATGGTAAGAACATAACTGTAGCTTCGTTGTTTTTTACAACACAGGATACTGTCTATATTTCACAAACTATAATTGATGGAAATAATGATACTTCTGTTGCTACTTTTGAAAGTGGTGAGGATCAGGCATTATTAAGTGGATTCACAATTACAAACGGTTATGGTGAGGGACTTCCATTTTTAGAAGTTCTTATGGATCCTGAAGAAGCTATTGAGTTTGTTAAAGGTGGCGGAATACATTGCTACTATTCGGGTCCAACACTTTCTAATTTAGTAATAAACAATAATACTGCCCGTAATGTTGGTGGAGGAATTGGTATTGTCAGTTCAAACCCAATAATTGAAAATGTAAAAATAATTAATAATAGTGTTTTAGATGTAGATGCGATCGGTGGTGGTGGAATTGCAATTTCTTCAGGAGATCCAATAATCAACAATTGTGAAATTGCTAATAATAATGTAGGTGGTAATCAATTAAACTTAACAATGGGTGGTGGTATATTTACCTTACCGTATATCGGAGATGCAACTAGTTTATCAATAAGTAATTCTGCTGTAATGGGAAACACCGCTGTTTATGGTGGAGGTCTTGGATTTTTTGAAGGAGCATTTAATATGGAACGTATATTGATCTTTGATAACACTGCCGATATTGGATCTGCTATATGTTTGGGTGACCCATCAGGAATGATTAACAATCCAGACACATTATCTGCCACAATTGTTTCAAGTACAATTGTAAATAATCTTGGGAATGATGGTATTCTTGGAGAATCAGATTGTATTATTAACATCATCAACTCTATCCTTTGGGAAAATGGAACAAGTGAAGTTAATATTGTAAGTGGTGATGTAAATGTATCGTTTTCTGATGTGCTTGGTGGTTGGACAGGTGAAGGTAACATTGATTCTGATCCATTATTTGTTGATTCAATAAATGCAGATTATCATTTAACGGGAATTTCACCATGTATTGATGCCGGAGATCCAGCATCACCTTTAGATCCAGACGGAACTATTGCCGATATTGGAGCGTTCTATTATAATCAATCAAATGGCACTGAAAATAATGAAGTACCAGAGATAAGCTTAAATTTAAATAACTTTCCTAATCCTTTCAATCCATCTACAACTATTAATTTTGATATTAAAGAAAATGAAACTGGGATACTTAAAATATTTAATATCAAAGGGCAGAAAATAGAATCACATCAATTTGAACCTGGAAATCATAATTATGTTTGGGATGCAATAGATCAAGCTTCTGGAGTATATTTGTATAAACTTGAAACAAAAAGTATGATAAAAACTAAGAAGATGCTGTTTCTGAAATAGTTTAATTATACTGAGTTAATAAAAGAAAAACGGTACTGGAAACGGTATCGCTTTTATTATTTTAAGTGATGTATTGAGACTTAAATTTCCTTTTTTGTAGAAGACGTGGAAAAAGATAGATGTGTTTTGCTGCATTAAGCCAAATCTTGTCTTTACATCGATTTTGAGCTTAGTTCAAAATCGAAATAAAACTGGCGGAGACGCTGGGATTTGAACCCAGGATACGTTGCCGCATACACGCTTTCCAAGCGTGCTCCTTAAGCCACTCGGACACGTCTCCACTTATGTTATATTTAATTGCGAAGAAAATTATTCGTCTTTTTCTGTAAACTCATTTTTCTTTTTTGGCTCGTTAAGTATTTCCTGAAGTATTTCTTTGATATCTTTCCTACTTAGTTCAGATTTAGTTTTCCTATTTTTAGAACTTCTTGGAAGAGTACGTTCAATACTTATCTTAATATTTTCCATATCCTTCATCATAGATTCATCGCGTTTGTGGCGTCCTTCTAAAATTGAAACAATTATTACACCGCTAAGCATGATAACCCAATTTGTATATATCCATATTAGAAAAATAGGAATTGCACCAAGTACACCAAAAATAAGCTCGATATTTGTAAGTGTAGTTATATACCAATTAAAGAACGATTTAAATAGAATCCAAATTATTGCAGAAACAGCTGCCCCAATAACTATCGAACGCTTTTTTACTTTAACAGTAGGAATGTAAAAGAAACCAAGTGTAAATATAATAAACAATATTAAGAACGGCGTTAGATAAAGTGATAAGTGCTGCCAAAACGGTAATTCAAAATATTTAGATACAATTGGAAGTGAGATAGCAGAAAGAATTGCCAGTATGATCACAGACCCAAATATCGTCATTCCAAAGAATCTGGTTATCTCAGTAAGAAAGTTTTTAGATTTTATCTCTTTTGCATTAAGAATGTTATCAAAAGTTGAATTAATGATCTGAAACAAAGAATAGGAAGTAAAAAGAAGAATGAAAAAACTTATAAGATTAAACGGGATCCTCTTGTTAGCAATTTGCTTTATATAATCAAAAATCATCTCTGCAGATTCAGGAACAAAGATCGATAATGCAAGTTTAGAAATTTGCTCTTCCGTTTGCATGAAAGAGAGATCTGGTATAAAAAAGAGAAGAAAAATTATAAATGGGATAAAACCCAAAAGTGTTACATAAGTTAATGCAGCTGATTCTTTGAATATTTTATCTTCATTATATTTCTTCCAAAAGATCTTAATAAATGGAAATATTTTATTTTTTATCATCTTTAACCTCATTCATACCTTAACGCTTCTACCGGATCAAGTTTACTGGCTATTATTGCAGGAACTATACCGGAAACAAAGCCAACTCCTGCTGACACCATCAGTGCTATAAATATCATTGCAACTCCGGCAATAAGTTCCATATCTAAAAATTTGCTAACAACATCTAAAAGCGATAACCCCACTACTATTCCTAAAATTCCACCTATTGTTGTTACTAAAATAGTTTGTACTAAAAATTGTAGGAAGATATCTCTTCTTCTTGCTCCTACGGTAAGCCTTATTCCTATCTCGCGCGTTCTTTCTTGAATTGTAGCCAACATGATATTTGCAATCACGATAGCACCAACCAATAGCGAAATAGCACTAATTATATAAAAAATTGTTTGGAACATCTTTTGGTTCTGAGCCATTTCTTCGGCTTCTTCTTTTGCAGATTCCACTTCAAAAACAGGTAATCCGCGCCTTAAATTTAAAATAATATTACTTAGTTTCTCACGCAATGCCGGAGCACTCTCGGCACTCCTTGCTTTGAGTGTGAACGTTGAAATGTTATCATTCCCACTACCTT
>CAXCCM010000072.1:0-8379 GCA_963981005.1 uncultured bacterium
GAATTTCTATCATTCCATTTTTATTCTGATAGCTCTCGAGAATCGAAATGAAAGTTCTTGGAGTAGCCAAACCTGAACCATTTAATGTATGAACAAATTCAACTTTTCCGCTTTCATTCCTAAAACGAATAGAAGCACGACGAGCTTGAAAATCCTCAAAATTGCTTATTGAGGATACTTCCAAATATTTGTCTGCTCCAGGAGCCCATACTTCTATATCATACGTTTTGGCAGATGCAAAACTCAGATCACCTGTTGCGAGGGTTACAACTCTATAATGTAGTCCAAGAGCCTGTAGGATGTTCTCAGCATTCATTAGCATCTCTTCAAGTACTTCATACGATGTATCGGGTTTAACAAATCTAACCATTTCAACTTTGTTGAATTGATGAACACGTTGTAATCCTTTCGTCTCTTTACCATATGAGCCAGCTTCTCTTCTGAAACAGGGGCTATAAGAGATAAATTTCTGTGGCAGTTTCTCATACGGAAGAATTTCTTGAGCATAGAAATTGGTAACAGACACTTCTGCTGTTGGAACAAGAAAAAGATCATCTTCATTTACATGATACATGTCATCTTCTAACTTAGGAAGCTGACCGGTACCAATCATCGTCTGTCTATTCACTAATATTGGTAAACTCACTTCTTCATATCCGTGTTTGTCGATGTGAAAATCCAGCATAAAATTTATAAGAGCACGTTCAAGTTGGGCACCCTTACCTGTATATCCAATAAAACCACTACCAGAAAGTTTTGTAGCACGCTTAAAATCTAGTAGTTCGTTTTGTTTGATGAGATCAAGATGTTCAGATGGCATAAAATCAAATTGTTTCTTTTCACCCCACTCTCTAACAAATTTATTATTTTCTTCTCCACCAATTGGAACATCATTATAGGGAATATTCGGAAAACCTAAAAGTTCATTTTCCAATTCCTCATTTATTGCCGATAACTCAGTTGAGATATCCTTTATTTTATTTGAGATATCCTTCATTTGCTTTACAATCTCAGTTGTATCTTTTTTTGCTTTTTTAAGTTCTGGAATTTGCTTTGAAACTGTATTTTGTTCAGCACGCATTGTATCAAATTTAAACTGAAGCTCACGCTTTTTCTTATCTAATTCCAAAACACTATTAAGATCTGTCTTTTCATTTTTATTAATGATAGCTCTTTTTACCAATTCCGGATTTTCTCGTATAAATTTCATGTCTAGCATATATCTACCTCTAAAAAAAGATTTAGCCCACAGCATTTACCGTGGGCTAAGTTTAAATTATTATTAATTTTATAATTCCACGGCTGCTTCTATCATTTGTGAAAACTTCGATACATCAAGTGCTGCACCGCCGATTAAGCCACCATCAATATCAGGTTGACCAAGCAATTCCTTCACGTTTTCCGGCTTCATGCTTCCACCATAAAGAATCGAAGTATTTTCAGAAATTTCTTTGGAATAGTTTTCTTCCAACCATTTTCTAATAAGAGAATGAATCTCTTGAGCCTGCTCTGGTGTTGCTGTTTTCCCTGTTCCAATTGCCCAAACAGGTTCATACGCAATGATAACATTATCGTCGATACTTACATCTTTCAGTCCACCATTAAGTTGAGAGAGAATTATATCTTTAGTAATATTTTGCTCTCTTTGCTCTAATGTTTCACCAATACAAAAGATTGGAATCATCTCATTTTCATGCAGCTTTTTCAATTTTGCATTAATCACAGCATCTGACTCTGTATAATACTTTCGTCTCTCTGAATGACCTATTATACAATATGAAATATCCATTGAACGCAGCATTGCAGCTGAAATCTCACCAGTGTATGCTCCAGACGCGTTATCATTAACATTTTGAGCACCAATAAAAAAATTAGAATCATTTGCAATATCTGATGTTAATTCTAAATATACCGATGGTGGACAAACAATAACGTCAACAGAACCAAGTTTTTTTGCTTCAAGATTATCTGACAATTCATATAAAAAGTCTTCCACTTCCGTGAAAAGCATATTCATCTTCCAATTTCCTGCAATTATAGTTTTTCGCATCTTCACTCCAATAGGTTATTCAGACTTTATACTTTCTATAAAACCTTTAGCCAATTTCGAATATTTAGGATCTTTTGATATTGTTTGGAAATCTGCTGTTGCAGATTCTTTCTCACCACGATTATAATGGATCATGGCACGGTAATATATAGCATCAGTATTATCAGGCTTATTTTCTAAAAAGAGAGCAATTTTCCCCAGAGCCTCATTATATAAGTTTCCATCATAATATTTTGAAACTAGCCCGAGTACAATATCACTACTATATTTCAATTTAATCGATTCTTCATAATTTTCTATAGATTTTGCACTGTTTTTCATATCCTCATATAGTTTTCCAAGATTTTTATATGTCTTGGCTAATACACTTTCATTCGGATTAGTTTTAATGAAATCTTCATAAGCTGTTATTGCTTCACTGTTTTTACCAAGCTTAAGATAAATCGCAGCAATATTTTTGATAACTGTTGCATCTTTCTTTTGCTCATAAGCTTTTTGATACCAAATTACTGCATTATCATAATCTTTAAGATCAGAGTAATATGAGGCTATCTTCTTTTCAACTTTAAAACTTCTTTTAGAATTATTGTATTTCTTTAAAACTACGATCGCATCATCTATTCTCTTCAAATATTTTTTTAATATTATTGATTTATAATTCACAAAAGTATAATTAGTAGGATCAAGTTTGAGTTGCCTGTCAATAATTCGGATAGCATCTTCAAATTTTTGTCCTTGATAATAACCATTAAAAGCAAGTTCAAGCCATCTTGAAATTTTCTCATTATCAAGTGGGATACCATCAGCGTTTACAGCTTCTTCAAGTTTAGCGATTGCAGTTTCAAATGTTTGTGCCGATTCTACAAATTTCTTAGCATTATATAGTGTTTCACCTTCAACACCTGTTTCATTTGCTATTCTTTCGAGAGACTTCTCTGCAAATAAACTTGAGATTGTTAAAGTAATTAATAATATAGTTATTATTAAATTTTTTTTATACATTTTCTTCCTCCATTATTTTAAGCTTCGACATTTTTTTTTATTAATTATTAATGTCAACTATTCTATTTAGTTACCTAAAAGAACGTTAACCCCTTGGATGATACAATCGATGTTCCTGCATGATGAAGGTACTATCGATGTTAATGTAGATCTGTGTTGTATTTATACTTGAATGCCCCAATAGCATTTGTACTGCACGTAAATTAGCTCCTGCTTCTAATAGGTGTGTTGCAAAAGAATGACGGAAAGTATGAGGAGATACATGCTTGGAAATTCCAGCTTCCGTAGTTATCTTATCTATCACCTTCCAAACACCCATTCTGCTTAGTTTATTACCAAATCTATTAAGAAAAAGTATGTCTGTATTTTTATCTTTTCGTAAAACAGATCGTGCAGAATTGAAATAATCGGCTAAATAAGTTAGTGATTTTTGCGCAATTAGCACTACTCGCTGCTTACCGCCCTTTCCTAAAACCCTAACTACTTTATCATCCCAATACACGTTGTGCATAGATAAATTAATTGTCTCGGAAATCCTTATACCTGTTGCATACATGAGTTCCAACATTGCTTTGTTCCGAATGTCTGTAGGTTTCTGGTTTGGGATACTGTCTAACAACTTGAGCATCTGCTTCACACTTAATACGTCTGGTAATCTTTGTGAAGGCTTAATACTAGGAATATCATCAACATCGGCAGATATTCCTACCTCTTCTTCAATTAGGAACTTCAGAAATGATCTGATCGAACTCCGCTTTCGTGCAATTGTAGTATTTGTAAGACCCATCTCCTGAAGTGTTACAAAAAAATCTATAATGTCTTTATTTGTGATCTTTTCTATATCTTTATCGGTTTGTGTAAGTAAATTGCAAATATCATTTTCATAGCTTTCAATACTATTTTTCGAAAGTCCTTTTTCCACCTTGAGATGAAATTGATAGTTTTGTAATAAAGCACGATTATGTTTAGAAAGACTATCTAGCATATTACCCTCATCTGCTTCTATTTATCTTCGTCTTCAATAACAGGATCCTCTTTTAATTTCACTTCATCTCCAGGATCAAGTCCGGTTTCATGCTTAAATGACCTTTTCTTCCTACTTTTATTAAACTCATATAAGAAGTACAAGATCAATGGAATTGAGACATACCAAAATCGAATTGCATAAAATATGATGAAATTGAAAAATCGGAAAACCAAGATCAATACTAAAAATGGTACTATATAATTTAATAAATTTCTCATTATTCAGCCAGTATCCTTCTAAATTGAGGTGAGAAAATAGATTGTGGATTTCTCTTTAAGAATCCGGTACTAATATTATTCTTTTGAGTTCCATTTCTCTCAGTCTCAGCCAACTTTAATACTGCAAATTGTTGTAGATCAGGTTTTGAATATTGATGAGAGAATATTTCAGCAGCAAGTTCTAACATCCCTGATTCCATTGCCCATTCACCGGCCAGAAATAAAATATCTTCAACTTTAGATCTATCATAAATTGATTGCAATAATCCAATTGCGTCTTCAGTTTCAAACATTGATCTCTTTCTATAAGCCTTCAGCAGATCTTCCCTATCTACATCATTTTGAACATGTTTTGAGCTTTGGAAAAGTAGTAGGGCATCATTTGTCATTTCATCTTCTGGGATATTGATTAAAAGTTCACTAAGCAAACTATCAGATTCAGCATCATTAGTCATCATAGCTATTAAGAAAGAATAATAATACCCTTTCTTAAAGGTACTTGAGCCAGAATTTTCATCATTTAAAACATTTTTCAATTTCTCTTTTGCCAGATTATTCTTCTCATTTATGATCAATAAATGAATCAATTGGTACTCAATTTCATTAAGATCATTCTTGCTGAATGTAAATTCTTTAGCTTCTTCAAGGTATCTAGTTACTATTTTTTGGGAAGCGTTCCGCATTAGACTAATTTGAGCAAGAAGTTCCCTGCATTGCCTGTTTGCTCGAGTTCCGTATCTATTCTTCTTTGATTTCAATTCCTTATTTGAATACATTTCAAGTAATATCTCTTCAGCTTTTTCCAATTCATTTAAAGAAATATATAATGCTGAAAGTTTAATTGTTATCTTAGCGCTTTCTATGATATTCGTATTTCTATTAATGTATATATTATAAGCATCTATTGCGATTTTCGCTTCACCTTTTTTTCCCATAGAATCTGCAAATTTTAAAATCATCTGTGCTGGAAGATTCACATATTCTTTTATAGCTTTCTCAAATTCTCCGATCTCACCCAGACAAAGCGCGTAGATCTCCTTAACTGACGGATTGCTATTATTGCCAGTAGCATCTGCAACAAATTGTATTATTGAAGGATCTTCTTTAAGCATTGTTTTAAATCTGCTTATAACAAAAGAGGTAAATTGTTTTTTCTCCTCAACGAGTTTAATGAATTCAATAGTTGAATTTTTATAATCTTTAAGAGCATGATAATTACTTGCAAGTTCTCTTATATATAAATTTTCATCTGCTGCAATTTTACGTGCTTTAATGTAATACATAACTGCTGTGTCATACTGACGATATTGTTCAAAGATCTTAGCAATCGAGCCATAATTTGTAATATTCCCTTTTTGCTTATTAAGATATTCATTACTAAGTTCTTGTGCCTTCACAAATTCAGCTTTATGTAGTAGAATCATTATTTTAAGCTTGAAGTATTTTGCACCTTGAAACTTTTTTTCATATTCATTAAGCAATCTTTCTGCTTTTTCTATTTTTGATGTTTGAATTAAAACTATTATCAATTGATGAATATTATCAATATCATCAGGATCATTTTCCTTTACTACTTCATAAATAGATATCGCTTTTTCAAACTGCCTGCGAGATCTATATTGATTTGCTCTATTCTTTAGAATATCATTTTCATTGTTCTTCGCATAAACATTACAAGTTATTATAATGAATATGATAAATATTATTTTCTTAATTATTACTCCTATTTACTAATAAGCTGCAAAATTATTTAGAACCCCTCTAGAAACTTCGTAAGAGGGAATTAAAGGGGGTTCTATTATTTAACTTTGTCATCTAAAGCTTGTTCTGCCCATCCATCTCTACGATGACCTTCTTTCATAGAAATCCTTGCAAAATAGATTGCTCCTCCAACTAAAGCTAAGAAGATAAAAAGGGTTATCAATGGGATTACAAGCACAACTAAAGATTCAATAAATCTACTTAAAATAATTATCACAATTAACAATAATCCACCAAAGAGTACAGCTTTAAAATATTTATGTAAACGAACATAACCAACATCTGCAACAAATGGTTCTGAAGGATGATGAATATCAACCTCTTTCACCTCTCCTTTACGCTTCATGAAAGCAATAATAATTGCAATTATCGGAATAACGATAACTACAATCCACCCAAACATTAAAGCTTTAGGCGGATATCCTTCATAACCTTCCCTAATCAGTTTTATAGCATCGGTTAGAATTAATGCAAATACAGCAATTGGAACATAATATTTGAGAACATAGTTCCACCATTTGCCAACTTTTACCTCCGAATAATCATTAGCATATTTTCTTAATTCATCAATTTTAAAAAACCAGGCAAGAACAACACATTCAACCAAAACCACCATTGAAAGACCAAAAACTTCCAACCATTTATCAATAAGGTCTAACCAGTATAATCCAGCACCGGTAGTAAATAATATTCCAATTACAAATGCCGATCCAGCTGTTATTAAATTTGATTTCTTATGACTCCAACCAAATTTATCTCTTAATGAAGAGGCGATAGCTTCCACTAATGAAAAAGCTGAATCAACAGCCAAAGTTAACAACATCAGAAAGAATAATATTCCAAATATTTTTGCCATAGGCAGCATATTTATAATTGCAGGATAGGTAACAAATGCCAACCCAGGACCACCTTTCAGTACATTCTCAACAACTTGTCCCGTCATTTTCGCATAATATCCCAAAGCTCCAAAAACTGCAAATCCCCCAATAAAAGCTGTTGCTCCATCACTTAATGCAATTATTAGTGCACTATTTATTATATCGCTTTTTTTAGGTAGGAAGCTCGCGTAGGCGATCATGATACCAAAACCAATAGAAAGCGAGAAGAATACTTGTCCGTAAGCTGCTACCCAAACACTGGGATCTAATAGTTTTTCGAAATGAGGTGTCAGATAGAATTTCAAACCATCCATAGATCCTGGTAGTGTTACACCTCTTATTACAAAAAGAATTAGAAGTAACCACGGAACAAAAACTGTTATATAAACTACTTTCGAAACTGTTTTTGCACCTTTCCAAATCGCTCCAACTATCAAGATCCAGGACACAACCAATGCAATAATAATTGGAAGTTGAATTCCGCCAAAGTCAAAATGACCACTTGTTAATTTTAAGAAATGATTATAAAAGAAATCTCCGGTGTCTGTTCCCCAAGATTGTGTAGTTGCAAATACTGTATAGTTCAAACCCCAAGCCATAACCACAGCATAATATGTTGTTATCATGAAACCAACAATTACAGCCCACCAGCCGATCCATTCAAACTTTTTATTCACTTTAGAAAATGAAAGCGGTGCTGCCAGTTTGAAATGATGACCAAAACTTAATTCAAGAATCATTAAGGGAATTCCGGCAGTAAGCATTGCAATTAGGTATGCAATGAGAAATGCGCCACCACCAGATTCATAACATTTGAACGGAAAACGCCAAATATTTCCCAGACCTATTGCTGAACCAATTGCCGCCAAAATAAAAGCCTGCCTGCTACTCCAATTACCTCTTTGTCCCATTAGTTTCTCCTTGTTAAATTTTGCTTTAAATTAAAACAAACATTATTATTCAAACTCCTCAGATCGAGTTACTCATCATCATATTTCTCATTCAAAAGTTTTAGATACTCCTGAATAAGTTCCTGATACTCTTGTGGGAGATCCTTATAATCTTCTTGCAGAAGAGCTTTCTTCCTCATTTTGTCAAATTTTAATTTGATCTCTTCCGGCAAATCCCAATCAATAATCTCACTTGTTTCTGCTTTCCTCTTCTTAGAAAATTCTCTTTTGTGTATAGATTTTTGAGCATCAAGTAATCTAGATAAAATTCTTTCCTGTTTATCAACAAGATCCTGGCCCATTTTCCCTCTTTTAAGGTCATGCGAAATAGATTCAAGATCATCTATAATTTTATTTAAAGCTGAAGTTTGTTTTTGTGCTTCTGGATTTGACTGTAACATTCTTTTAAGATTCTCAGCAAGACGCTGCTCATCTCTGCCGAGTTTTTGTGCCTGACTTCGCATTTCACCTGTCATCTTTCCATTTTCTGCCA
>CAXCCM010000073.1:0-8325 GCA_963981005.1 uncultured bacterium
TTCCTTGTAATGCTTGGTGCAATTTGGCTTTTCCCAGATTCAGTAGTTCCGGAAGGTACATTTATGTTCGGAATTGGAATCATCCTTCTTGGAATAAACCTAATGAAATATTCTAAAGGATTTAGAGTTAATGGCTTCACTATTTTCTTAGGTATTGTAGCATTATTAGCAGGTTTATCCAGTTTATTAGGACGTCCCGTAGATATTTTCCCACTTATCCTGATCCTCTGGGGAATTAGCATCATTTTTGGTATTGGTAGAAAGAAAAAAGCAAAAAGGAGTTAACATGTCCAAGAAAGTACTGGTTCCCATTTCTAACGGGATCGAAGAATTAGAAGCTATTGGAATTATCGATACTTTGCGTCGTGCAGGTGCTATTGTTACAATTGCTTCTGTAGAAGAATTACAAATAACTGCATCTTGTAGCACAAAAATAGTTGCTGATACACTAATCAAAAATTGTGCTAATGAACAATATGATTTGATCGTATTACCTGGTGGACTTCCCGGTGCAGAGCATCTTCGCGATTCAAAAGTTCTTACATCTCTCCTTAAGGAACAAGCAATAAAAGGAAAGTATTATGCTGCTATCTGTGCCTCACCTGTTGTTGTGTTACAGTTTCATGGTTTATTAGAAGGTAAAAAAGCAACTGTTAATCCTGCTTTAGCCAATGATCTTATAATAAAAGACGAGATTGAAAAGCGTGTAGTTGTAGATGGAAACTGCATAACAAGCAGAGCAAGAGGAACCGTTCTGGAATTTTCTGTAAAGCTTATTGAATTATTATACAACAAAAGTACAGCTGATCAGATAAAATCTGACATGCTTTCCCAATAAAACGAAAAGATAAAACTATTGACATTAGAATCTTAGAAAAAAATATTGCACAGCAGTAATTAATAAAGTGATTATTAAGTTAATAAGAAGCAGGAGATAGATGATGAAAAAAGGAATTCACCCAAAGTATGAGAAGGTAACCGTAACATGTTCATGCGGAAATACTTTCGAGACAAAGTCAACAGATCCAACAATTAGTAAAGTTGATATCTGTTCAAATTGTCACCCTTTCTATACAGGAAAACAAAGATCAAGAGCCAAAGAAGGCCGTATAGAAAAATTCAATCAAAAATACAACGTTAAAGAAGAGAAATAAAAATTTTATTATTGTCGCACCACAACTCTATTATTTAAAATAGTTGTGGTGCGTTTTTTTTAAGGGATACATTAATGGATAGAAAACAAATTGAAGTTGGTGGACAAGCGGTTATAGAAGGTGTAATGATGCGAGGTCCGGAAAATCTTGCAACAGCTGTACGCCGAAAAGATAAAAGCATCGAAATAAAAAAAACACCCTTTGTTAGTAAAACCAAACAAAATAAATTTTTAGGATTGCCTATAGTTCGAGGATTTGCATCACTAATAGAAATGATGATAATCGGTATTGGAACTTTAAATTTTTCTGCATCTCGAGCAGAATTAGATTGGGAAGAAGAAAAGCCAAAAAACAAAAAAGAGAAGTCGAAATCCCGTGAAAAATTTGAAGAAGTAATAAGCTATGTTTTTGCTTTTGGTTTAGCTTTTCTTTTATTTGCATTTTTACCATATCAAATTGCCGAATGGATGAAATTAGGAAAAGGAAACATTTTTTTTAACCTTTTTGCAGGATCTATTCGTATTATATTTTTTGTACTTTATGTTTGGATAATTGGTAAGATGAAAGATGTGAATCGCATCTTTGAATATCATGGTGCTGAACATAAATCGGTATTTGCTTACGAAGCTAAGAGCAAACTAGATGCAAAGAGTGTTCAGAAATTTACAACTTTCCATCCTCGTTGTGGAACCAGTTTCATATTTTTTGTTCTACTTATTTCTATTTTAATATTCTCGATTGTTGATACAATATTTTCATATTTCTTCGGACATCCACATGTAATTTTACGCCTTGCATATCATTTATTATTCATGCCATTTATTTCTGGAATTTCTTATGAAGTGCTTAAGCTTTCTGGTAAGAGCATGAAACATCCTTTGGTTAGATTGATGACTGCACCCGGGCTTGCCTTGCAGCGAATTACAACTCAGCCACCAGATGATGAGCAGATAGAAGTTGCAGTTATTGCTATGAAATGTGCATTAGATCTCGATATTTCTGAATACGAAAACATTACATTTATTGATAATGAACCGCAAAAGGTAAGTTAAATTATTATGATCCCAGAAGAAAAGATATTAACCCTAAAAGAAGAGTACAACCTGCTAAAAAAAGATATCTATGACCCAGCAAAAATGTCTGATCAGAGATTTTACAGCAAGATATCTAGAAGGTTTAAAGAACTGCAGGAGATATTAGATCTTTATGAGGTTTTAAAGGGTTACCAAACAACAATAGAAGAAAATAAAGAGTTAATAAAAACAACTGATGATAAAGAACTTATTGCCTTAGCAGAAGAAGAAATTACTGATGTTCAAGAAGATCTTAAGAAGAAAATTGTAATTCTCAGAGAACTTTTAGTTCCTAAAGACCCTAATGATGAAAAAGATGCAATTATTGAGATACGAGCCGGAACTGGTGGAGATGAAGCTGCATTATTTGTAGCAGACCTTTACAGAATGTACACTTATTTTGCCGATAAAAACAAATGGAAACTTTCTGTCATGTCTTCTAATCCAACAGGTGTAGGCGGATTAAAAGAGGTAATATTCTCACTTTCTGGAGCAAACGTGTATGGAACCATGCGATTTGAAAGCGGTGTTCATCGAGTTCAAAGAGTTCCCGAAACTGAATCTCAAGGTAGAGTTCATACATCTGCAATTTCGGTAGCAGTTCTACCGGAGGCTGATGAGATAGATGTAGAAATTAATCCAGCAGACCTGAAGATTGATGTTTATAGAGCTTCGGGGCATGGTGGACAAAGTGTAAATACAACCGATTCTGCAGTTCGAATAACTCATGGACCAACAGGACTCGTTGTAACATGTCAGGATGAAAAATCGCAATTAAAAAATAAGAACAAGGCTTTCAAAGTGCTTCGCTCAAGATTGTATGATCTTGAAATGGCAAAGCACGAAGCAGATATTTCTGCAAAACGTAAATCACAAGTTGGTTCTGGAGATCGAAGCGCAAAGATAAGAACCTATAACTTCCCACAATCAAGAGTTACAGATCATAGAATAAATTTGACATCATTCAGATTAAACGACATTTTGCTCGGTGAGTTAGATGAATTTATTAGTGCATTAAAATTAGCATATAGGAATGAAAAAGTAGAAAATTAATAATGTGGATCATATCGCTTATAATTATAGTTATTTTTTTTATCTTATCCGCCTTTTTCTCAGGTATAGAAACAGGGTTAATCTCTCTTGATAGATTAAAACTGGAACAGGAAGCTAAAAGTAGTAAAAAGAAGAAACAGATCCTCACTTTTTTGGAAAAACCAGACCGCATATTTGGTACAACTCTATTTGGAACAAACATCTCTGTCGTTATTGTGTCTTCACTCTCAATATTTCTTATTAATACATTAAATAAAAAATCTGAAATAAATATTTCTGAACATACAGCAACACTTATTATTGCAGGATTAGTGTTAATATTTGCAGAATTAATTCCTAAAGCATTATATAGAGATTACCCAAATAGATTGGTTACCAAAGGATTCACAATGCTCAAATTCTTTAGTGTTATTTTTACTCCTTTTGTTAAATTTGTTTCAATATTAAATAACTTGCTGGCTAAACTTTTTAAACTTCCAAAGCAAACGAGATACAATTTTGTATCTCGTGAAGATCTATCATTTATGCTCTCTGAAGCTAAAGATGATGGCGTTCTACATGAAGATCAAATGGAGATGCTGGAAGATGCTTTAGAGTTTTCTGAATTGGATGCAGAAAATGTGATGATACATCGTACTGATATTGTTGCATTCCCATTAGATACATCTATAGAAGAAGTTATTTCTATTGCAAAAGAAAAGGGATTTACAAGATTTCCAGTTTATGAAAATGATCTTGATAACATCAAAGGAATTTTGATAATATATGATCTTCTTAAGCAGAAAGATCATCAAGGACTTACAGTTTCAGATTTTATACGAAATGCCTTTTTTGCACCGGAAACAATGGATGTAAACAAGCTTCTTACTAAGATGCAGAAAGAAAAAGTAAGTATGGCTATTATCATGGATTCTTATGGTGGAACTGCCGGTGTTATTACAATTGAAGATATCTTAGAAGAAATCGTTGGTGAAATTGAAGATGAATATGACAATACCACTCAAGAGATTAGTAAGATATCAAGCGGATTATACCGTGTACAAAGTTATGCCGAAATCGATTTTTTAAACGATGAATACGAAATGGATCTGCCATTGGGTGATTATGAAACTATTGCTGGAATGATCATTGATAAACTCGAGAGAATTCCCAGAAGAGATACTAAATTGAAAATTGGACATTGGAATATTACAATAATACAGGCAACAGATAAAAGAATTATTTCTGTAGAAATGAAGAGAATTGGTAGTTCTGATAATTAACAATAAAAAATAGAATATAGTGGAGTAAATTATGCAATTAGTAGAATGTGTTCCGAATTTCAGTGAAGGGAAAGATATGAAAATATTAGACGCCATTTCTGCATCAATAAGAGCAGTAAAAGGTGTTACATTGTTAGATGTTGATCCTGGTGAAACTACAAATCGTACTGTTTTTACAATGGTCGGAGAACCCGATAATGTTGTTGAAGCTGCCTTTCAGGCAATAAAAAAAGCCAGCCAAATTATAGATATGACAAAACATAAAGGTGCTCACGCCAGAATGGGCGCTACTGATGTATGCCCGTTTGTTCCAGTGGCAAATATGACAATGGATGATTGTGTAAAACTTGCTCATAAATTAGGAAAACGAGTTGGTGAAGAACTTAACATACCAATATATTTATATGAGTATGCTGCCACAAAACCGGAATGGAGAAATTTAGCAGAAGTTAGAAAAGGTGAATATGAAGCACTTCCTCAAAAAATGGAAGACCCAAATTGGAAACCGGATTATGGTCCTCAAAAATATAATGCAAAATCTGGTGCTACTGCAATTTCTGCTCGTGAATTCTTAATTGCTTATAATATAAATTTAAATACAAGAGATAAGAAAAAAGCTCATGATATTGCACTTGATATTCGTGAACGTGGTCGCTTCGCAAGAGATGAGAACAAGAAACTTATCAAAGATGAGAATGGTAAGAAAGTTAAGAAACCTGGTCTCTTTAAAGATTGCAAAGCAGTTGGTTGGTTTATTGACGATTTCAATCAAGCGCAGATCAGCATAAACCTAACAAACTACAATGTAACTCCTGCACATATTGTACTAGATAAAGTTCGTGAACTGGCTTTGAAAAGGGGGTTACAGGTTACGGGAAGTGAGTTGGTAGGACTTCTTCCAAAAGCTGCAATTTTAGAATCAGGTAAATATTATTTAAATCAAATGGGTGAAAGTGCCGGTGTTCCAGAACGAATGATAATAGAAACAGCAGTTCAAAGTATGGGACTTAAAGATGTTGCAGAATTTAATATAGATAAAAAAGTTATTGAATATGCAATTTCAAAAGAGGATGATTTGGTTAACATGACTCTTACAGGTTTTTGTGATGAACTTTCTACCGATTCTCCTGCTCCTGGTGGTGGAAGCGTAGCAGCACTTTGCTCCGCTATGTCGGGTGCACTTAGTGCCATGGTTTCTAACCTTACATTTAGCAAAAAAGGTTATGAAAAAGTTTGGGAAGAAACAAAAGAACTTTCTGAAATTGGACAGAGCATAAAAGAGCGTTCACTAATTGCTATTGATACTGATACTCAGGCATTTTATGATATGATGGATGCTGCAAGATTACCTAAAAAAACTGACGAAGCTAAAAAAATAAGGGCTAATGCAATTCAAGAAGCAACAAAAAAAGCTATTTTGGTTCCATTGGAAACTTTGGAAATATCGTTGCAAGCAGCAGAGCTTGCAGCAAAAGTTGCTAAGATAGGGAACACTAATGCTTTATCTGATGCAGGAGTAGCAGCGATCACAGCAAATGCAGCTGCAAAAAGTGCATACCTGAATGTGAAGATAAATATGGGTGGTATCGATGATGAAACTTTCAAATTTGATATCCTCACAAAATCAGATGAGATATTAGAGAAAACTAATAATATAGCTTTACAAGTAGAAAAAGAAATTCAAGGAAAAATATAGATTTATTCTTCTAAACACACTGAGATATTTTTATCTCAGTGTGTTTATTTTTTAAATAAAGGAAAATCATGAAATACAAGCATCTCTTTGGTCCGGTTCCTTCCCGCAGATTGGGTATATCACTAGGTGTAGACCTTGTTCCTCATAAAGTATGCAGTTTAAATTGTGTTTATTGTGAAGTAGGAAAAACAACAAATCTTACTATTGAAAGACAAGAATATATTCCACTAAATGATATTTTAACAGAATTAAAAAACTATCTTGATGAGAAACCAGATCTCGATTACATTACTTTCTCCGGGGCTGGTGAACCACTTCTTCATAATGGTATCGGGAAAGTAATTAGCTTCATTAAAGATAATTATCCTCAGTATAAACTTGCGCTTCTAACTAATTCTACCTTGCTTTACGACAAAGATGTTAGGAATGAGATCTTAGGAATTGATCTGCTTCTACCCTCTCTCGATGCAGTCAGCGAAAAAGTTTTTAAAAAATTGAACCGTCCAAACTCAAAATTAGATAACAACAAGATCATTGAAGATTTGATTGAATTCAGAAAAAGTTTTAAAGGTAAAATCTGGTTAGAACTATTTATTGTTCCGAGTTTAAATGATACACAAAGCGAGCTTGAACTTCTTAAGAAAACTATCACCGATATTTCACCTGATCAAGTGCAGTTGAATACATTAGACAGACCAGGAACAGAAAGTTGGATTGAGCCAATTACAAAAAATAGAATGGAAGAAATTGCTGATTTCTTTAAACCATTACCTGTTGAAATTATCGCAAAATTCCAATCTAGAAATAAAATTAGAAGTTATCAAAAAGATGTAGAACAGCAGATAATTGAAACAATAAAGCGTCGTCCCTGTACAGATAAAGACCTTTCAGAAATGCTGGGAATTCACATAAATGAGATCAATAAATATCTCAGTGAGCTCTTGCATGAAGGTTCTGTGGTTTCACAGCAACTAGAAAGAGGAACATTCTTCCGTGCAAAATGAAGAAATAATTAAACTCATAAATTCTGAGTTCGTGCTTCATCCAAAAGCAAGACTCATAGATTACTACAAACTTTTTTTTCAAGGGACATTCGGTCCCGGACACATCATTTCCGATAAAAACTCTGCTATAAAATTCCTTAATAATGAATTAGATGAATCCACAATTTTTGAAGAAAAAGATTATCAAAATATCAGTTATATCAACAATTTTTATAGAGTTAACTTGAATGTTATAAATAAAGGAATGATCTCTTTTGATGATTTTATTGATGCTTTTTTAAAAAGTGCTGATATCAAAAATAAGATCGATTATGAATCATGGTTAAAAGAGTGGAAGAATATCGAGAAGCAAATTATGATGATGAATATTCCAATAGAAAATGTACAAGAACAATCAGCAGAATTGTGGGAAGTCATAATAGATAATAAACTTGTTAGTCATAGTGATATTTATCGCAACAATTATTCTCCGCATTATCGTTTGATGAATTCAGCTCAATTTAAGAGAATAAATTGCTGATCTTATATTTAGCTACTGCAATATTATTTATAATTTCTTTTATTGCAGATAAACAAAAAACAATAAAAGCTTTAAAAATTGCTTTTAAAAAATTCAGTAAAATTGTACCAGCTTTTCTCACAATGCTAATTCTTATCTCAATTATTCTATTTATTTTTCCACAAGATCTCATTATAAGATATTTAGGCATTGGAAATAAATATGTAAGTATGTTAATAGCTTCACTAATCGGCTCAATTACCTTAATGCCTGGTTTTATCGCCTTTCCACTTGCCGGAATTTTACGCCAGCAAGGTGTTCCCTACATGGTTCTTTCTGCTTTTACCACAACTCTTATGCTGGTAGGAATTGTCACATTCCCAGTTGAAAAAGAATTCTTTGGAGTTAAGATAACGATAATTAGAAATGTGATCTACTTTTTTATTGCAATCATCGTAGCAGTTATTATGGGAATTGTTTTCGGGGAGATTGGAAAATGAAGAAGTTCTTGAAACCTATAATATTTGCTATCTATTTTATTTTTGTTGGATCATCATTCATTTTTAATTTTGAAAGTGGTGAAT
>CAXCCM010000074.1:0-8266 GCA_963981005.1 uncultured bacterium
GTAAGATAAATCCTCTCTTAATCATCCAGATCTCCTTTTCTTATCTTTTTAAGTGTGAAAATAAAGATGATCGTTGTAAGCCCGGAGCCTATTGCCGCTTCCGTCATTGCTACATCCGGTGCTGCAAGCATAAGATATATCACACTCGCTAGCAGGCTAATAACTCCGGCACTAATAATTGCAGCCAGCAAATTCTTCAATCTAATTGCCAGAAATGCAGCTATGATCATTATTATCCCTAAAACTATTATTATTATGGAGATCATTTTTCTTCTCCTTTGTTTTCTAAATTATCATCAGTTAGATCATCTTTTACAGAGCGACTTGTAAGCTTAGTTCCAGCAAAATGTGCTGCTCTTGCCAAGGCATTTGAGGAAATAGGATTCGTGAAGATCACGAATAAAATTATTAATGTCATCTTCCCAAAACAACCACAATCATAATGACCGATTGAAATTCCAGCGAGGAAAAGAATTGAACCAAGTGTTGTGGCTTTAGTTCCTGCTTGCATTCTATTATATACATCCGGCATCCGTAAAATTCCTAATGCTCCCAGAAAAAGCAAAATGGATCCGGTTAATGTAACAATTGCACCGATTAATTCCATCATATCCCCCTTTCCAGGTAACGAGCGATAGCCACAATTCCAACAAAACTAATCAATCCGTAAACTATTGCCACATCAAGATATATGACACGATTTGAATAATAGGCAATAAATACGATAAGTGAAATTGCAATGATCGTCATTCCATCTAAAGCAACAGCTCTATCAGCAATTGTAGGACCAAGAATCAATCTTACAAAAGACAACACAATACCGGCAAGTGCAATAATTGCTGCAATATTATAAATTAGATCAGCCAAAAATCACCTCCAAATATTTTTCAAATTTACTCACGATCTGCTTTGTTGCTCCTTCAATATCATCTGAAGTAACATCGATCCAATGAATATAATAATCTTCTCCATTTGTTTCTACAGTTAAAGTTCCCGGTGTTAATGTGATTGAATTTGCCAGGATCGTTCTTCCCAATTTTGATTTCAGTTTAGTTTTCACTTTTACAATTCCAGGGTTTATAGGTATTGTAGGATGAATAACTCTGAAAGCAACATCAAGATTCGATTTTAGCAATTCCCAGGAAAAAACAAAAATGTAGGTAAAAAAGTAGAAAATTGCTTTTGGGTTCAGATTGAATTCAGAGAATATAGTTGCTTTTGAAAAGAATATAATGGTAAGTAGCAACGATACAATGGCTCCGATAATTATTTCCTGCTGATCTGTTCCTGCAAGCAGGGTCCATACGATCAGTAGAGAGATAAAAAACAAAAAACCTTTTTTCATTATTTATAGCTCCTTCTATGTTTTTATTGCATTTAATAAAAGTTCAAAATGATAATCTATAATATCTTCAGGGCTAAAATCTGTTATTGATTTTTCACTTAAAATACTACTTGGCATAATACCCGTGAAATTCCCCCAAAGTGCTAACGATAATTTATCTGCATCAATATCTTTCTTAATAGTTTTGTCTGCTTGTCCTGCTTTTATAATATCTGAAATTATATTATTGATGTTTCTATTTTCTTCTATCGTACTCTTTATTATGCTACCTGTCGCAGGGCAATTCTCTCTGTGTTCTCGATATGACAAAAGTGAATTATAATGATTTGGATATTTCTTTGTAAAGTTTATAAATAATTTTGCTAATTTAGGAAATTTCTCAATTCCTGTATAATTATTGTCGTCTCTTAATAATTCAAATATTCCTTTCAAAATAAGAAGACTGCGCTGTAAGATAGCCATGCAAAGTTCATTTTTACTATGGAAATATAGGTAGAGCGCACCTTTAGAAAGTTCTGCTTCTTCAGCAACATCATTCATTGTTGCATGCTCAAATCCTTTATTAAAGAATATCCTTTCCGCAGCATCGATAATACTCTCGCTGCGCAATTCTTTCTCTCTCTCTTTTCTTTCAATAACACCCATATAATAACCTCGGGTCACCAACTGACCGATGGTCATATTTTGTCAAATTGTTTTTCGCTATTGTCTGTTTTTTAACCAAAGGGTACCATGACAGCTTTTTATTTGACAGAATTTTCAACAATTCGCAATTTCTTATTTTGTAATTAGTATATTAGAAAATATAAATAAATAGAGAGGGAGAGTTTATGAAAAAATTAGCATTAGTTTTTATTTTATGTGTATTTTTTGCACAAATTTTAGCCGCCAATATTTGGCAGAAAACAATCACTTTAGAATCACAAGGTGAAGAGACAAAATATGAACAAACAGATCAGGTTAATTTCGAGATCGGAAAGTCCTCGATCATTAGTCGTGACAGCAGAGTTTCAACTTTATGGCAAACATCAGATCCCACAGCAATAGCCGGAATGATAAAGGTAACTCCAACCCTAGAAAATACATTTGTACAATGGCATTTAAATAATGAAAGAGTTTCGTTATTTCACGATTCAGCAACCCCACTTTGGGAACACGTTGTAGGTGATTTAGATTTTGGGTATTCCATAGATATGTTAGAAGATGGCTCGATCTTAGCTATTGGTGATGGATCAATTTTAAAAATGTTTGAACCAAATTCTTCAACTCCAACTTGGGAGTACACTATTGGAAATTCTATAGGAGGTTTAGAGTTATCACCCGATGGAGCAGATGTTTATATTTCCTATTTTGATTCTGGTTTAGGAAGGGGTATTGTAGAAAAATATGAAGTAGGAAATACAACAGCATTATGGACCGCCAGCTTTGAAGGTGGAGCCTCAACCCTTGGTATTAGTGGTGATGGATCTACCTTGATATTTACACAATATGGTGGTGGAAATAGCAATATGTGGGTTCTGGATTCTACTGATGGTAATGTAATTTTCAACGGACCCGAATATAATCAAAATCCACCAGCCATAAGTTATGACGCATCGATAATTTTAAATGGTGATTATTCTGGTTATATACAGGTTTATGAGTACAATGAAGCACTAGAAACATATGAAACAAAGTGGAGTTATAATGTAAGCGGAAGCGGTACTTCTACTTGGGTTGGAGGTATGAGTATTTCTGGTGACGGCAGTACAATTGCGATTGGGACACTTGATTTTATAACAGGTGGTTATGACGGACAGATCTTTGTCTTCAATACAGAAGCTCCAATTCCATTATGGACTTATGAAAATTTCGGTGATTATGTGAATGAAATTGATATGAGCTATGACGGCTCAATAATCGCTGCTGCTGGTTATGGACCCATGGATCACAGTACTGCAGATTTCTTGCTTTTCCGTAAACAAAGCAACATACCTGTTTTTGAGATAAACACCCCAGGATCAATGGAAGCCTTAGATATGGCTTCTGATGGTTCTTTTTGTACATTTGGCGGAAAAGCCGTTCATGCTCGTGAAATGGGAAGTGGAGGGTTAGTTTACAGTGTAGATTGCGATCTGGGTGGTGGTTTTGTAACCGGTACAATAAACCTTGATGGTGAAGAAGATAATTCAGGAGTAAAAATTCAAATTCCTGATCTTACAGATTATTATACATTCTCAGATTATGAAGGCAACTTTAGTTTAAATAATATTCCAGCTGGAACTTATACTGTTGAATACTCTAAAATTGGTTATCTTACTGAGAGTAGTGATGATGTTGTAGTTAATGAAAATGAGACAACAGATATTGGTGAGATCTTAATGGAAACAGTAGGTTCTCCACCAACAAATCTGATAGCTAGTCAAGGCTCTGGCCTCACTGTTGAATTAAATTGGAATGAGCCCATTACCGGTACGATCGAAGGCTATAATATTTATCGTAAACAATACAGTTCGGTGCCCTTCCCAGAAGTTCCACTTGCTTCCGTTGGAGTGGATGAAATTTCTTATAGTGATAGCACTGCATTACCATTAATAGATTATTATTATGCTGTAACTGCTATTGTTAATGGAACATCACAAAGTCCATATTCTAATGAAGTTATCGGTTGGATCTGTTCTGGTTTTGTTGTAGATGAGATTAGTGTTTATGAAGGATTTATGCCATCAATAGACGGTGTGATAACTCCAGGAGAATGGGATGATGCCTTTATGATGGATACTTCTGATTTCTGGGGAACTTATGATAATACAATTCAGCCAATAGGGAGTGTGATTGGTTACTTTAAGATGAATGCTGATATGACTGAACTTTATGTTGCTTATATAAATTATAATGATACCGTTTTAGAAGATCACGATGAAGTTGCTCTTTATATTGATGATAACAATGACGGGGCATATGCTCCTGAAGTTGAGGGTAATGAAGGAAATTATTGGGCAGCATATTACGCTGCTGGTAATGAGTTAAAATTCCGCCCAATCTATGATACTGGTGGAACAGGAACGGTTGTTTATCTTACAGACCCACAATTAGAGGTTTCTGATGCTGAAGGTTATTTAGTTTATGAATTCATGATTCCTATCGGAGATGAAGCTCATGAGATAAATCCAAGTGCCGAAAACCAATCGAGTCTGGCAATTTTCGTTTTAGATGACAATGCTCCTGATCCTCATGGATTTGATGGATGGTGGCCAATACAGAATACGAACTTATTTAATGCTGCAAATTTCAGCACAATTACTTACGGTTCTGTTCCACAAACCCCACCAGCACCTGAGAATGTAGTACTTGATGAGATTACTGAAACATTGCTTAACATCAGCTGGAGTATGCCAGCTATAAATGATCTTAATCATTTCAACATCTACTCTGCTATTAACGATGAAAACTTCGAGCTTCTTGCTGAAACGATCGGTGTTGAATTCATTTATGAATTTGACAACATTCCATTTACAACTTATAAATTCTACATAACAGCTATTAATCAGCAAGGTATGGAATCTGACCCATCTGAAACTGTAGAATACACAACAGTTGATGCAGATGGAAATATAATTCCGGTAACTACACAATTAAATGGGAATTATCCGAATCCGTTTAATCCAACAACTTCAATTTCGTTTTCTGTAGCACAAACATCATCATTTGTTAATGTTGAGATCTTCAATATTAAAGGACAGAGAGTTAAACAGCTTGTTAATGAGATTCTTCCTACAGGAAACCACGTAACAGTTTGGAATGGGAAGGATGACAATAATAAGCAAGCAGCATCGGGAATTTACTTCTATAAAATGAAAACCGGTGAATTCCAACAAAGCAAAAAAATGCTGCTGTTAAAATAAAATTCGTAAAATTGAGATGTTATTTACTCCGGCAGCACCTGCTGTCGGAGTTCTTGATTTATTATAATAAAGGAAATCATGAATGCCCTTAACAAATAAACCCGATTGGCAATGGCGCTTCAAAATAGCAGAAAAGATCTGCAGCTGTTTGGATTTCCAAAAATTTGACGTAAAGGGATTTTATATTTTTGGAAGTGTAAAAAATGCAACTGCCGGACCTGCCAGTGATATTGATATTCTTATCCATTTTTGCGGGAATAAAAAGCAAGAAGATAATCTTCTGATGTGGTTAGATGGATGGAGTCAGGCTCTGGCAGAGATAAACAAACAAAAAACAGGATATTCTACCGATGGTCTGTTAGATGTGCATTTAGTAACCGATGAAGACATAAAAAATAAAACAAGTTTTGCAGTTAAGATAGGCGCAATTTCCGATGCTGCCAGACCACTGAAGGTAATAGATTAGATGAACTTCTTTTTTGTAACCGACCTGCACGGAATAATTTCCCGCTATCAATCTTTAATAAATGAGATAAGAAATGAGCTTCCTAATGTCGTTTTAATTGGTGGAGATCTGCTTCCCGGATTCAACACTTTGTATGGTGATTTCATCAATGAATATCTTATTCCTTTATTTGAAGATTTGAAAAATGATCTAAAAGATAAATATCCAAAAATATTTATTATCATGGGAAACGATGATCCACGCATTGAAGAAGAAAAACTGATACAAGCAGAGGAAATTGGAATTTGGGATTACATACACGAAAAAAAAATTACTTATAAAGGTTTTAATTTTTATGGATATGCTTATGTTCCACCAACACCATTCAGGTTAAAAGATTGGGAAAAATTCGATGTTTCAAACTATGTTGATATTGGTTGTGTTTCACCTCTCGAAGGTTCTCGAACTGTAGAAGTAAAACCTGTAGATATTGAGTACTACACAATTGCCAAAGATCTGCAAAAACTAATGTCTGATGATCTTTCTAAAGCAATCTGTCTTTTCCATTCACCTCCATATCAAACTCATTTAGATCGAGCTGATCTTGATGGAAAAATAATTGATCATATTCAAGTGGATGTAAATGTGGGAAGTATTGCGATAAAGAATTTCATAGAAAACAAACAACCAAAGATCACTCTTCATGGTCATATTCATGAATCCTCACAACTCACAGGACACTGGCAACAGAAAATAAAAGAGACATATTCCTATTCTGCTGCCTGGCTTGGAACAGAATTAGCATTAGTAAAGTTCGATCCGGAATTTCCAGAAAATGCTGAACGAATATTACTTAAATAAATGAGGGTATGTTATGTATACAGAATTTAAAGATAAAATTGTTTTAGTTACGGGTGGAAGTACTGGAATCGGAAAAGCTACAGCTAAAGCTTTTGCAGAGAATGGAGCAAAAGTAGTAATTTGTGGAAGACGTAAAAATGTTGGTAAACATACTGAAGCCGAAGGTGTGAAACATGGGTTACTGATAGAATTTTATAAGTGCGATGTTTCAGATCACGAACAAGTTAAATTGATGATCGCTTATATATCCAAAAAATATGGAGCGCTTCATTACGCTTTTAATAATGCCGGGATAGATGGAGAGCGTGGCACTATTACAGAAACCACTTTACAAAATTGGAAAGAAACGATGGATATAAACCTGAATGGAATGTTCTATTGTTTGAAATATGAAATTCCTGAAATGCTAAAAGCAGGACTTGGTTGTATTGTGAATAATGCATCTGTTTCGGGGCATCGCGGATATCCGGGACTTCCTGCTTACATTACATCTAAGCATGGTGTAAAAGGATTAACGAAAGCGGCAGCAACTGAATATGCGGCTCAGAATATCAGAGTGAATTCCATCTCTCCAGGATTAATAATAACACCCATGTTCCCAGAAGAAAAACGTAATGATGAGAAATTTAAGCAATGGGTAGAAGCCATTGTTCCAATGAAGAGAATGGCAACTGCAGAAGAAGTTGCAAATTGTGTTTTGTGGCTTTGTTCAGACAAATCTGGTTATGTAACCGGAGACGACATGGTTATTGATGGCGGTTTGATAAGTAGGTGATATTACTTATAATCGAGAATCTATGAGATATATTTTAGCAGTAATTTTGTGTTTGTTTATAATTTCCTGTAATGCTTCAGAAACATTAACTTTTAATGAGTTCCTTGATAATTATTCTAAAGAAGTTATCAAACTTAATCCATCTACAGGAAGCTATCTAGGATTAGATTCCTCAGGAAACTATACTTACGATAAATCTAAACTTACAGATAATTCCGAAGCAGCATATCAGCATGAACTAAAATTAGTAGAGCAATACTTTTTCAATGTTATAAAATTTGATCAACTTTCTAAAGACAATTCATTGGAAAGTTCGGTTTTCAAACATTATTTGCAAAACATAATTACAGCAGATGAATACCGCTATCACTATTACATGCTGAATTACATGTACGGATTTCATTCTAATCTTATTGGTCTTTTCACAGAAAATCACTCCATAATTAATGAGCAGGATATTAAAGATTATATATCTCGTATGGAGCAGATTGACACCTATTTTGATAACTTCTTTCCTCAGTTGAAAAAACGGGAAAAGCTCAAAATATTTCCTTCTAAGATCGTATTAAACAATCTACAAAATATAATTGATAATTTTCTGGAGAAACGCCCTGTAGAGATGATCTTTTATACTTATTTTGAGAATAAGCTGAATGAATTAGAAGATTTTGATGCTGTACGAAAACAAATTTATTTAGCTAGATGCCTGGATGCAGTGAACAGCAATATTGTTCCAAATTACAAGAAAATTTCTAATCATATTGATAATCTAATAAATAAGACCAATAATGATATTGGTGTTTGGAAATTACCGGATGGAGACAAATTTTATAAATTCTGCCTACAAAAACATACAACCACAGATCTCACTCCTGAAGAAATTCATCAAATTGGATTAACGGAAGTTGCAAGAATTCAAGCAGAGTCTTTACAACGTTTTAAAAAATTAGGTTTTA
>CAXCCM010000075.1:0-8205 GCA_963981005.1 uncultured bacterium
GAACTTGTTACATCTGTAATTGCTATAAGAAGAGGTAGGAACGATCTAGCCATTGGGAACGTGATCGGTTCTAATTTGTTTAATATTCTTCTTGTTTTGGGTGTAAGTTCACTTATTGCACCAATTCATTACGATATTACTCTGAACATAGATTTCATATTTTTATGTGTAATTACAATAATGCTGTTTACAAGTATGTTTGTAGGTAAGAAGCATAAACTCACTAAAATTGAAGCAGTTTTGTTTGTATTTTTATATTTAGCTTATCTGGTTTTCTTGTTTGTTCGGAAATAAAATGGCAAATAATGTAGAAAGTAAGTTACTATTATTAAATTGTACTTTTGCAGAAACGGGAATAAAAAGGTTAAATGATCTTTTCACAAAAATATTTAATCAATATAACATTAACTTCACAATTAAACACCTTACTGAAGAAATTAATAATATTGATGAATTCACTCATCTCATAATTAGTGGATCTGCATTATTTGTTTCACAAGAAAATAAGAATGACCAAAAAATATATGATATTGTTCAACAATTCAATAGTAAAAGCATTTTAGGCATCTGTTACGGTCACCAGATATTGGCAAAGGCTTTAATGAATGAAAATATTTGTCGTAAAAGCAGAACACCAGAATTAGGTTGGAGAAAAGTAGAATTAGCTGATAACCAATTATTTGCGGGAATTTCCAAACCAGTTTTTTATGAATCTCATTTAGAGGAAATATTCAATTTAAATAACGATTTCACTATTATTGCAACAAATTCTAAATGCGATATTCAGGGCTATCAATATAAAAATTTACCAATTTGGGGTGTTCAGTTTCATCCGGAAGTAACCATAGAGTATGGTAAGCAGTCAATTAAGAATAAACTTGTAAATAATATAGAGTTAGAGAACATCTTTTACAATGAATTGAATGATCATATAGATATAGATCAAAATTTTAAGATATTTGAAAATTTTGCTAATTCTTAATATTAAGGAGTATTACGATGAATGAACTAGTTAGAAATGAGATATGGAGTTTCTTTAAACAGGCACAACCCATATATTTAGCTACAATCGACAAAGATATTCCACGTGTGCGTCCTGTAACACTCATTTATTATAATGATAAGTTCTGGATCGCAACAGGTTCGGAAGATTCTAAAATGTCACAGATTAGATCAAATTGTAATTTTGAGTTTTGTAAAACTATTTCAGATGGAGAGAAAACTGGTTATATACGAGCAGCAGGTGATATTACAATTATTCAAGATATAGAAACCAAAAAGATGTTACTAGATAATATTGATTTCATTTCATATTTTTGGAAGGATCCTGCTGATGCGGGATATTCTTTATTGCAAGTTAATATAAGAGAGATTGAATATATGAAAATTGGTGAAATGATCGCTAATAAATATGAAAATAAATGATCGTTAGCAAATTTGTTTAAGGGAGTTAAAATATGAAGAGCAAGTATTTAGTTCTAATATGTTTATTGTTACTAACATTGAGCGGGTGTGATATTTTTAATACGACCTTTGAGGATCTGGAAGATGCCAGAATGTATGAAGCTTCGGAATTAACCGATGCTCCTGTTCCTGCTGCTTTAAAGATAATGACCTGGAACATCAAATTTGGAGGAGCACGTATAGATTTCTTTTTCGATGGTTGGGGAGATGAAGTTCTTATGGAGGAATCTGTTGTGATAGAAAATACTCAGCAGATAGCATATTATATTAACGAAATTGACCCTGACATTATCTTATTGCAGGAATTGGACATAGATAGTAAACGCAGTGCATATGTAGATCAATTGCAATTTCTACTCGATACTACTGACCTTAATTATGGAGCTTATGCATCACAATGGAAGGCTGATTTTGTGCCCAGTGATGGCCTTGGAAGAATGAATAGTGGTAATGCCATCTTGAGTAAATGGGAAATTACAGATGCATCTAGAATAGCGCTCCCGCTTATAGATCAAGACGGGCTAACACAGTATTTTTACCTTCGTAGGAACATACTTAAAACTACAATACAGATCGGAACCGAAGAATTGCAAGTTCTCAATATTCATGCAGCGGCATATTCCAAAGATGGAACAAAAAAAGAACAGATAGATATCTTCAAAGGTGAATTAGATGAATTGAATAATGATGGATCACTCTTCGTAGCCGGAGGTGATTTTAATGCAATCCCACCAAATGCGCTTAACACTGTTGGTACTGATTTTCCTGACAGACCAGAAGGTCTTGCTGATGATTTTGAAGTTGAAGATTATGAACTGACCGATATGGTAGAATTCTATGCTGATTATCACCCTGATTTGTTACCGGAAGATTATATAGTTTATGAAGAAGAGAATGATTACTTTAGTCCGTATTATACTCATTCAATTTACATCAATATGCAGTTTGAAGAAGATTATGATCCGGAAGTAGATGATATTGATTGGAATAGAAAATTAGATTATTTGTTTACGAATAATGAAGCAGGTTGGGTTTCAGGTTCAAGTGAAACTCTTCAAGGTACTAGGCAGCTTTCTGATCATTGCCCTGTAATCGTGGAATTGGAGTGGTAAAATGAAAAAGATAATAATATTAATTGTAATCAGTTTAGTAATGTTGTCATTATCTGCAGAGACATCTATTTGGTCTAAAGGAACTACCGATGTTTTACCACAGGGAAGATGGGAAGTTGGAATTTTCCAACCACTTAGTTATGGTTTAAATGAGACCACTGAACTTTCTACATATGCTCTAGCAGATCTTGTAATGCCAAATATTACATTGAAGAAATTTTGGAAAAATCTTGATGGCTTGGAATTCACCTCTAAACATAGCTTTATCTATCCTTCATTATTCTTAAACGTTATGGCAAAAGAGGGTGCGTTTGGAATCCTGCCGGACAATTCTGTAATCCCTCATATATTTGTATTGAATAATCAGTTTATGCTTTCTTACAAATATAATGAATATCTTAATTTTATTCCTAAAATTGGATTTTCTGCAGCTTTAGTAATTGGAGATAGTGATTTTCCAACAATCGATATGCCTATTGTTTATAACAGAACATCTATTTATCATGAGAATATAATGTTCAATATTGGGTTGGATGTTAGAGGAAGTGTTTCATCCAAATTTGAGTATTTAGTAGATATCGATAAATTCATTATGGATAAAGAGTATTGTGAATATTCATATGAACATAAATTGCTTCTTATTTGGAAGATCAATCGTAAGTTTGCATTATCAGCAGGATACAAGCTTAGTTATTCCGATTATCCTTCAACAATGCAAAGAAGGACGGACTTCATACCTCTAATAGATCTGCAAGTTGGTTTTAAATAAGCATTTCAATCCTACAGAAGATTTTGTAGCTTTCACTACTACCCGATCTTTGGAAGGTTTATATATAGTAGTGCTGTAGCAGTTGTTTAATATATGCATATTATTACACTTATATTCCATTTAAATATACATTTTTGTTAAAATATTGGCTCAAATTTTGCATAATAATTAGATAAAATATATAAGGACGATATAATGAAAAAAATAATTACATTTATATTTTTAATCACATTATTAAGTTTAAATGCCGGTACAATCCAAAAAATATATCATTTTAATAATTACAAAGTATCTGAGTTAGATGAATATCAAACGATAGAATTTGAAAACTCACAATTACAAGCTAGAACTGGTGAACCTGTACTTCCATACATTTCTGTTTCACTATTACTTCCACAGGGTGAGATCGCTGAGTCAATAGAGATAATTGGAAGTAATGAAACTCAAATTCAAGGGAATTACTCATTATATCCTAAACAACAGGTAAGACCTATTTCTACTTCAGCTTCTGGTGAGTTTATAAAGAATAATGTAATTTATAACTCTTCAGAGATCTATCCCCAAAAGCTAAACGGCGAATTAATAACGCACTTTTTGCACGGTTACTCAATTGCATTAACAACTTTCACTCCCGTTATGTACATTCCTGCAAATGGAACAATTTCCTATTATAATGAAGTAAGTGTTATAGTTCATACAAAAAAAGATGAGAGAGCTCAAAAAGCTTTAAATAATTTACATTCCAATAGAAATGTAATAAAGAGAGTTAATAAAATTGTTCAGAATCCGGAAACAATAGGAAGCTATCCTCAAGTTAATTCACGTGAAGGTGAATATCAATTGCTAATAATTACACCTGCGCAGTTTGAAGACGATTTCGATGAAATGCGAGAAGTATATCTTCAGCAGGGAATGATCTCTCAATTAGAAACGGTTGAAGATATTTATTCTTCTCTTACAGGTCAAGATGATCAAGAGAAGATCAGAAATTACATTATTCAGGAATATCAAGATCATGAAGTTGAGTATGTACTGCTAGCTGGTGATATAGAGCACGTTCCATATCGTGGTTTTTATTGCTATGTAAACTCTGGTACAGGTTATGAAGATAACGGTATACCTTCAGACCTTTATTATTCTGCTCTTGATGGGAACTGGAATAATGATGGAGATAATAATTGGGGTGAGATTGGTGAAGATGACCTTTTGCCTGAAGTTGCAGTTGCCAGATTCTCTTTCAGTACAACAGCAGATCTTGAGAATATGTTAAATAAAACTATTACATATCAAACTCAACCTGTTCTAGGTGAGCTAAGAGATCCATTATTAGTAGGTGAGCACATGTATGACGATCCATTATCTTGGGGTGCAGATTATCTTGATCTTATTATTGGATTCCATGATGATAATGGATATGAAACCACAGGAATTCCGGAAGATCACAACATAACTACAATGTACGATAGAGATTTGGGAACATGGTCTGGAACCGAGTTGATTGAAGAGATTAATCAGGGACATTCATTCATCCATCATGCAGGACATTCCAATTATGAATATGCTATGAGATTGAACAATCCAGATATTACAAATGCGAATTTTAATGTGGTAAATGGAGTTGATCATAACTATACATTCGTTTATACACACGGCTGCAATTGCGGTTCTTTTGACCACAATGACGGAATTGGTGAGAGAATGATAAACATAGAAAACTTCTTAGCCGCTTTTGTAGGAAACTCCCGTTATGGCTGGTTTAATGAGGGGCAAACAGAAGGGCCTTCTGCTCATATCCATCGTGAATTTATTGATGCTCTTTATACAGATAAATATCATCGAATAGGACGTGCTCATATGGAATCTAAAACAGAAACAGCACCTTGGCTTACAGCACCAGGACAGCATGAAGAAGGAGCTATTCGCTGGTGTTTTTACGATTGTAATGTTCTGGGTGGATCTGCACTTCCAATTTGGACGGATGAGCCAATTGTACTTGATGCTACATTCTCACCTGTGATCGCTTTAAATTCTATTGAGTTTTTAGTAAACATTCAAAGTAATGGAAATCCTGTGAATGAATTGCAATGTACAATCCTGCAAAATGGTTTATTTATTGGCACATCAACTTCAAGTGCGTCTGGTGATGCGATTGTTGCATTTGATCAAGGTACTTTAATTCCTGGAGATGCTGAATTATATTTAAGTGGTTACAATCGTCCTGTAGAAGTGCATCAATTACAAGTTGTTCCTACAGGACATTTTGTTACTGTTTCAGATTATTTGGTAAATTCTGGAAATGATAACGTTATAGAGTTTGGTGAGAATACGTTATTAAGCCTAGCATTAGAAGAACTAGGAAATACAGGTGATGTTCATGGAGTTGTAGTAGAAATATCTTCTGCTGATGATTATATAGTAATAAGTGATAATATAGAAAATGTTGGGACAATAATAAGTGGAAACATAATTGAACTTATTGATGCATTCGATTTTGAGATTGATAATAATATTCCTAACGAACATGCAATAGATATTAATGTAGAGATTACTTCAGATGAAGGTGATTGGAATGAACAAATTGAATTCATTGGATATAATGCAATATTAGATATGTTAGAAGTTGAAGTTATTGATGGTGATAACAATATTCTTGATGCAGGTGACACAGCAGAAATTACTGTTGAAATATATAATTTAGGTGGGGCAGACCTCTATAATTTACTTCCATCAATTTCCTCTTCTAATGCTAATGTTACAATTTCAAATTTGGCAGTTCTTGTTGATTCTTTAAATTCAAATACATCAGAGAATTATGTTGTTTGCTCTGTTGAAGTAAGTGATGATGCAATTGCTGGAGATATAATTGATTTTAGTTTTGAAATTACTGCAGATAATGAATTTACTTTTTCAGAAGATTTTGTGTTGGTTGTCGGACTTATGATTGAAGATTTTGAAAGTGGTGATTTTACAACTTTTGAATGGCAACAAGGTGGAGGCGAAGATTGGGTAATTGATGATGAATCCCATGTAGGTTCTTATTCTGCTAAATCTGGTGAAATCGGTAATAACAGCACATCAAGTCTTTCCATAGAACTCGAAGTATCTTCTGATGGAGAGATAAGTTTCTGGAAAAAAGTTTCAACAGAACTTAACTATGATTATTTCAAATTCTCTATAGATGATAACTTGCAAGAACAGTGGTCGGGTGATGTTGACTGGAGTGAATCTGTTTATTCTGTTAATGCAGGTCTTCATTTATTTAAATGGGAATATTATAAAGATGGTGGAGTTATAGGTGGTGGTGATTGTTCATGGTTAGATTACATTATCTTCCCACCAGTAGCTGGTGAAGTTGGAAGTAATGAAGACCTTTTGCCAAATGTTACTAAATTATTTGGCAACTATCCCAACCCATTCAATCCAGAAACAACAATCAGCTTTTCTGTAAAACAAACGTCCTCGTTTGTAAATATCTATATTTTTAACATTAAAGGACAAAAAGTAAGAACTATACCTGTTAACCTAAGCGGAGATGAGGATAAAGGATCTGTAACTTGGAACGGAACAGACAAAAATAATCAGCCAGTTGCATCTGGAATCTATTTTTACCAATTGAATGTAGATGATAAAGTAATTGCTTCTAAGAAGTGTTTATTATTGAAATAATGTTAACAATTGTGTTGTACGTTCATTCCTAAAACTCGTCACACAGCTCCTGCTGTGTGACGTTTACTTTTATCTGTGTGAATTTTACATCAAATCCTTAACCGTCTGTACTTCTTTCTCTTTATCAAGCCAACTATGCTTAACTTCTCCCACAAAAATTGTATGATCTCCACTTTTAACTTGAGATATTATTTTACATTCAAAATTTGCTTTTGCTTTTTTTATTATTGGTAATTTTGCTAACCTTCCTGCAAACCATTCAACACCGGTTTCTTCAAATTTATTAATATCTCGTCCAGATTTCGATCCACAGATCTTAGATACTTCAATCATTTCCCTAGCAGGAAGACACAAATTAAAGAATCTGAAATTCTGTAAACACTCGTGTGAATAGCGTGTATGCCCGATCGAGATAGCAAACATGGGAGGTTTGATAGATGTTTTCATAAACCATTCAAGTGTGATCATATTGTATTTATCATTTTTATCTTTAACAATTGCCAAAGCAACTCTCGCAGGATGTTTGGTTGCCATACTAACTTTAGAAAAATCTTCTCTTTTCATTGTAGCCTCTTATGTTACAAAATTTATTATATAATCACCAAAAGTCATTGCGATGATTCTTGTAAAGTTATTCTATCGTTGCAATTCAAAAATATCATTGACTCCACATAACCACATAATAATTTGCCAAAAAATCTTTAAGGAGTTATAAATGAAGAAAATAGCATTACTTTTAATTTTATTAAGTTTAATAATATTAGGTTGTGGAAAGAAGGAAGTAGTAAATACTGATGTAACTGAGATCCTGTTCTGGCAAGCAATGGGAGGACCTTTAGGAGATGCATTAGCAGAATTAGTTAATGAGTTTAATGATACACATCCCAACATTCATGTAAAATCTGTGAATATGGGAAATTATACTGCATTATCTCAAAAACTTATGGCTTCTATTCAAACTGGGAATCAACCTGATGTAGCACAAGCGTATGAAGCTTGGATAGCTAATATGCTGGAAGGTGATGTTATTGTTCCTATAGAAGATTTCATTAATGAAGATCCAAATTTCGGTCAGGAAGAAATGGATGATATCTTTCCGGTATTCATCAATAGTAATAAAATGGGTGGGAAGTTGGTTTCTTTTCCATTTAATAAAAGTGTGAGAGTGCAATATTATAATAAAGACATATTATT